>JBCDEN010000074.1:0-10437 GCA_039179715.1 Pseudomonadota bacterium | reverse complement strand
CCTCAGTCCTCCGGCTTTCTACGCTGCTTGTTTCACATGTGATGGAGATTCCCATGTCAGCCAGATGGCTGCGGTCCAAGAGAAGGTGCCACCACCTGCACCTGCCGCCGTTTCCGGGCTGAAATACTCGGCAAAGCCGCTCGTTTCGACCAGCCGCGCCGTGTCGCTTCTCAGCTTTTCGGCGCGGATGGTATCGCCCGCTTCGGCAAAGCCGCTCGTCTCGACCAACTGGGCCGTGTCGCTTCTCAGTTTCTCGGCACGAATGCTGTCGCCCGCCTCGGCGAACCCGCGGGCGATCATGTAGTTGACCATCGCCCAGACCGGCCCGCGCCAGTATCTGAGCGGCTCAAAGCTGGGATGGTCGGGATCATAGGACGGCATCGTGTAGCGCACCTTCGCGGCGATGCGGTCGAAGTGACCTTGCAGCGCGGACAGCGTGGCTGAGTCGGCCAGACCCGCATAAGGCGCCAGGAACGACATGCTCGAGATGCCGTCCGTGTGTTTTCCGGACCGGCGATCAAGCGCGACATGCGCCTTCAGGTCGTCGTCCCAGAGGGTCTTCGCGCCCTTTTCCATATGCGCGATCCAACCCCTGATTTCATCGGCCTCCGCATCCTTGCCGAGCTCTTCGGCAATAGCGAGCAGGTCCCGCGATGCGCGCAGGAAAATGAAGGTGACGCCGGGATCGGCGACAAAGAACGGGCAGGTCCGGGCAACTTCGGCCGGATCCCAGCCGACACTCCGGCAGGCTGCCATGATGCTGAGATAGCGGTCATAGTCTTCCTTGTGCGGCCGCATGGCCGGGTCGACATGCGAGGTATCCTTGCGCTCGTAGGGTTCAATGTCCCGGACCTGGACGGCACGCAGGGCGTCATCCCAGTCGGGCAGATTGTCCCGCCCCGATTCCCAGGGATGGATGATCGCCAGAACGCCGAGCTTGTCCGGGTCCCTGTAGGCAAGGTACCAGCGGTGCCAGTTCATCAGCTGCGGGAAAAGCGCACCGGCACGCGCAAGCGCCCTGCCGCTCGTGTCGCTGTCGACAAGGTCGCGGATGACCGTCGCGGCCACCGGCGGCTGGGAATGTCCCGAGCTTGGTATCGGGCCGCCATCCGTTCCCCAGACCTTCGGGCCCGGAAAATAGCTCGGGTCGTCTTTTCTGAAGAGGATGTGGGGCACCATGCCGTCCCGCCACTGACCCTCGAACAGCATTTCGATTTCCCGCCACGCGCGATCCTGGTCGAAAGTCGCAAAGCCCAGTGCCACGAACACCGAATCCCAGTTCCACTGATAGGGATAGAGCCCCTTTGTCGGCACCGTGTACCCACCCTGATCGTTCTCGATCAGGATGGTTCTGGCTGTTTTATCCAAGTCTGCGTTTGACACAGAAGTCTCCTTGGCCTTCGTGGCCGTTTCAAGCGTTGCCTTAGCCCTTGACGCTGCCGGCCGTCAGGCCCTGCACGAGGAAGCGTTCGAACCAGAGGAAAATGAAGAGGACGGGCACGGTCGCAATCACCGCGCCCGCCATGAGATGCTGACGAGGCACCTCGGAGGAATTCAGGGACACGACACCGCGCGACAGCGTGAAGATGTCCGGATTGTCGAGGAACATGAAAGCGAACAGGAACTCGTTCCAGGCGATCATGAAGACGTAGAGCGACACCGACGCGAGCGCGGGAAGCGACAGGGGCAGTGTTATCTTCAGGATCACGCCGATCCGCGTCAGCCCGTCCATCAGGCCGGCTTCTTCCAGTTCCGAGGGGATGCCGCGGAAGTAGCCCTGCAGCATGTAGAGGGCGACCGGAATTGTCGTGGCCGGATAGACGATCAGAAGCCCCGTCAGCGTGTTGCGCAGTCCGAGCTGCGAGAACACGGCATAGAGCGGGATCACCAGCACGATTGCCGGGACCATGTAGATCAAGAGCACCGAGCGCGACAGGAACGCCTGCCCGGGGAACCGCAGCCGCGAGACCGCATAAGCGCCCGGCACCGAGAACAGCAGCGTCAGGATGACCGTCGCGACACTGACATAGGCCGAGACCAGCAGGTAACGTCCGAAGTTGAACTGGGTGAACAATTCGACATAGGAGCGGAACAGTCCGTCCAGGCCTTGCGACAAATCGATGGACAGATCCAGAGGATTGGCCAGAAGGGTCTGCTGGCTCTTCAGCGACGTCATCACCATGACATAGAACGGCAGCGCCACGATGATCGTGAAGATGACGAAGCCGACACCCTTGGCGATGCGGATATAGATCACCTCGCGCTCGTAGCGGCTCATAGCACCAAGCCTTGCGCCGTTAAGGCACACGGTCGTTGCCCACGTCGCACCCAGAACGGTCACGATGAGGGCCAGCCCCTGCCACACCGGAACGGTGCCGAGCGACAGGTTGAAGGGAGCCGCGAACGATCCGATCATCAAAAGCACGAACATTGTGATCGCGGCAAACGCCCAGGCGGGCAGACCGCCTTCGGCTTCGGACGATTGACGCCACACGAAGACGAGCGCGCTGACAAGCCCGGCAATGCCGGAGGCCGTTGCCTGCGGCAGCGCCACTTCGCCCGTGATCAGCGTCAGCGTGACGGCGACGACAACGATTGAGGTCACGCCCCAGATCAGGCCCGTAACGGCTGCAAGCAGGATGCTCCCCGGTCTCATAGCCCTTCCTCCTTCGGTGAGAAGCGGATGAACAGGGTGGCGAACGTGACCAGCACGACGAAGACCACCACCGCGACGGCGGCACCGGCTCCGAGATTGGAAAGTGCAAAACCCTGTTCATAGACATCGACGGTAAGCGTCCGCGTCCCGGCATTGCCGCCGGTCAGCAGGAAGATGTCGTCGAACTTGTTGAACGTCCAGATGAACCGGAGCAGGAACAGCACCGACAGGATGCCCATGAGCTGGGGCAGCGACAGGTACCAGAATTGCTGCAGCGGCGTTGCCCCGTCCATCTCGGCGGCTTCATACATGTCCGTGTTGATGGATTGCATGCGCGCCAGGATGAACAGGAACGAGAGTGGGAAATAGCGCCAGGCCTCGAACGCGATCACGGTCGTCAGCGCCAGCGGAAACTCCATCGGTATCCCGAACAGGGAATATTCGATGGCGCGCTGCCCGAAGAAATTGATCGGATCGGACACGACGCCCATTTTTGTCAGCAGCGCGTTCACGGTCCCCGAAAACGGATCGAACAGCACGACCCAGGTGAAGGCGACCGCGATCACAGGCGAGACATAGGGGAACAGGAACAACCCGCGCACGAAGCCGCGCCCCTTGAAGACGGTGTTGAGCAACTGCGCGGCGAAGAGGCCGAGGGCCAGCGCACCGCCGGTCCCGAAGATCGTGTAGTAGAAGGTGACCCGAAGCACCGACCAGAATTCCTCCGCGCTGAAGATCCGCCGGAAATTCTCAAGGGTGAAATCGAAACTCGTCAGGATGTTGTTGGCATCGCCTGTAATGACCGGTTCACTGGCGCGTTCCGGCCGGTTGGCCGAAAGAAATGCATCCGAGACCGTGCCTTCGATCTTGAGCCGTTCCCGCCAGCCAGGCTCCACCGTGCCGATGGTACAGGTCAGCGCGCTGCCATCAAGGACACAGACATCCGGCAATGCCGAGACGTCGAAACCGTCCGGAATGGCGTCTGTCAGAACGACGTCACGGACTTCCTCCTCCTGCGAGGAATTGCGCAGCCGGTATTCCAGCTCGGCGCTGTCGCCAGCCGCCTCGGGACCTCCGCGCACGCGCTCATTGACAAGCACGGTTGGCGGGCGCAGGTCCGCAAGCTGCACCGGTTTCACACTGATCCAGAAGTTGGCCAGAAGCGGTCCGGCGACGATCATCAGGATGATTGCGAATGTCGGCGCGAGCATGAGATAGGCGAGCCACATCTCGCGGCGCTGCATGGGTCCGACCCCTTTGGGCGGCCCGAGGGACTCCGAATTTTGGTTCAGTGCGCTCATGGTTCCAGCTCTGTGTTTCGGCCCTTCGGCAGCGTCTCGATCGAGGTGCGAAAGGACAAGCGGTCCCTATCCTCCCGCGGATCGTGCGGGAAGAAGCGGTTTGCGGGGACCGGGCGCTGTTTGACCTGCGTCCGGTCCGGATGTTGTGGAGGGGTGGGTTCCACCGGCAAGCCGATGAAGCCACGTGCGTCAGGTGTTACTGAACTTTGGCCAGTTCTTCGTTGAGTTTTGCGACCGTTGCCGCCGCATCGCGCTCATCGTCGATATATTCACGCACCAGACGGTTGATCACCTGGCTGTTGATGATCTTCGACGCCAGCGACAACTGGCCTTCCGTCACGCCCCAGCGGGCGGCGGTGTCGAGACCGGAAACAATCGTGTTGATCGTGTCCGCGTCATAGAGATCGGTCAGAGGCGCCTTGCGGTCGACACCGACCGGAAGTTTCGACCAGCCATCGATGAAAGCAGTCGGATTATCAGCACTGCCGCGGCGGATCGGAAACTTGCCTTCGGGCGCGATCGACAGGGTCGACATGTAGCCGTCATCCATGGAGAACTCGACGAACTGCATGGCCGATTCCGTGTCGGCGTCATTGGTGATGCCGAAGTAGCGAACGTCGCCCCAGGCAGCGCCATCCGGATTGGACGGACCGCTCAGGGTGGTCACGATACCGGTCTTGGACGCGAGTTCCTTGGACGTCGGATCGTCGGTGAGCGTCGGCGGCGCGCTGTCGCGCAAGCCCGCAAGCTCGTCCAGGATGAACGGCGACCAGATGATCATTGCCGCTTTGCCGGCGAAGTAAAGTTCGCGGGACTGTTTCCAGAAGAGATCACCGGGAGGCGACGCCTTGGCAATGGCCTTGTAGAATTCCAGAGCCTCAATGGTTTTCTTCTCATCGAGCGCCTTGAAGCCTTCACCGTCCACCGGCGTTACGCCGTTGGCCAGGAGCACATGCTCCAGCACCTGGCTCATGAAGTTCTCGTCGATCTTCGTTGCAGCAACGAATGCGAACATTTCCGGCGGATTGTGCAGCTTTTCAACGGCCGCCAGAATGTTCTCGTAGCTGTCAGGAGCGTCAAGACCGTTCTCGTCGAACAGGTCCTTCCGGTAGATGACCATCTGTGTCCAGCCATCGACCGGAACCGAAGCAACACCGCCGTCAACGGCCGCCATCGCGACAGCACCGGGAGCAAACGTGTCCTTGCCGAGATTTTCCACCACTTCCGTGGCCGCTTCCGTGTCCAGGATGCCGGCTTCGGCCCAGGGCAGCGCATACTGAAGCGTGTGATAGATCACGTCCGGCAGATCGCCGGCGGCAAATGCGGCGGTCGCGCGCGTACCGAGATCTGATTCAGACACCGGAATGACTTCAACCTCGATGCCGGTCTTGTCCTTGAAGGCCGCTGCCATCTCTTCCTGTTTGGCCAGACGCTCCGGCTGCTCTTCCGTTGTCCAGAATCGCAGCGTGTCTGCCTGTGCCGTGGTCAGACCGAGTGCGAGCACGCCCGCAATGGTTGAGGCCAGGAATTTACTCCTCCCAAGCATTTCATTCTCCCTTACTGCCGGAAAGTGGCTGTTCGTTCAGCCGGTCACGGAGCGCGCCTGCCAGCGCCTCCGACGTCATTGTCGGCGCGCCGTCCGAGGCACGCCGGATGAGTTTTGCCTTGGCCAGAGCCTGCAGCTCGTGCGGCGGCTTGCCGTCAAGCACGTCGATCAGCATGCGGGCCACCCGCCCGCCGGCTTCCTGCGCGCTCTGCGTGAAGGTCGTCAGCGGTGGGTCCACATATTCGCCCGCAGGCAGGCCGTCATATCCGATCACCGTGACATCGGCGCCCGGCTTCAGTCCCAGGGTTCTGCAGAACTGCACCGCGCCGATTGCCAGCGCATCCGTTGCGCACAGGATCGCCGTCGGCGGTGCTTCGCCGGACAGGAGCGCCCTTGCGCCCGCAATGCCGCCCTTTTCGCTGAGTGGCTGCAGGGTCTCCAATCCGGCGTCATGGGCAGCACCAAGCGCTTCTAGGCCCTGCCGGTAGCCTTCCAGGCGCTGCCGGGCGAAATTCAGCTCCAGCGGTCCGCCGATGAAGCCGATGCGCTCGTGACCGAGGCTGTAGAGATGCCGCGCGCCGGTCGCAAAGGTCTCTTCATTGTCGATGTCGAACCAGGCATAGCCGGACGGATCGCTTGTCCGCCCGTGCGCGACAAAGGGAAAGTTCTGTTCCAGAAGATACGCAATCCGCGGGTCTTCGACCTCTGTCCGCGTGACGATGAAGCCGTCGACCTTGCGCCGCGCGATCAGGCGCTTGAGCGTTGCAATAACGTGATCGCGCGAATGCGCCGTGGTCACCAGAAGATCGAGCCCCAGTTCATCAAGCGCGCGCGCGATGCCGTCGATGAATTCGGCAAGGAACGGGTCTGCGCCGCTGCCGTGGCCGACGGGAATGATGATGCCGAGCGTGTCCTGCCGCCCGCGTTTCAGGTTTCGTGCGGTCGCAGAGGGTTGATACCCGAGATCGTGCACCGCCTTCAGAATGCGTTTGCGGGTGCCTTCGGAAATATCGGTGTAGTTGTTGAGGACGCGCGAAACCGTTCCCTTGGCAACGCCGACATGGCGGGCCACGTCGTCAATGGTCACCGAACCACGGAGTCGCGACATCATTCCTCCCGCGGGGCAACCGGCCCCAGACTTTTTCGCTGCCAATTGCAAATGGCGCGATTTATTAACGGAAAGTGTTCCAAAACCGGTTTCGGAAGTCAACAAAATCGGTTTCGGAAACAAAAAAGATTTATTGCGCAATGCGGGAACACCTTGGTGTTAAAGCAAAACACCGCGCTTGAAGGTTTCGGAGAAGGTCCGGCACGCCAACGCCGGCCCAGCAGAAACGACTTTCCAACATGTGTGGATGTCCAATTTTGGCCAGCCCTCCTCCTCTGGAGATCCAGAGCAACCCGAAGCCTCGCAGGATTGCCCCCGATCCTTCGAGACAGGCCTGCGGCCTTCCTCAGGATGAGGCCGCGTTGGGGAGCATTGTCAGCAGGTCCTCTCTCGGATGCGTCATCCCGGACTTGACCCCGGATCCAATCCACGGCGCCACAAGTGGGACCAAAAAGCGCTCGGTTTGGGAAGCATTAGCGAGCCAATCCAAACAAGCCTCTGGAAACGAGTGGATCCCGGATCTCCGCTCCGCTGCGTCCGGGATGACGCCGAAAAAGAGTGGCCAAACCGATGCAGCGGCAGGCCCCCTCAAGCGCATGACGTCACCCCGGACAAGCGACAGCGCGGATCCGGGGCCGGAGGTCTTTCGGTTTGTGTGAACGCCCCACCTTTACACGCGGGTCCCGCGGCTCACAGTCTCGCCTTGTTCGCCCAAGCTGGAGACGGAGCGTGCCATTGCATCCCCTCGCGACGTCATTCCAGACAAGCGAGGCGATGCCGAACGCTGATCTGGAATCCAGACATCTGCGCGCGCCAATGGCGCGTCATCTCTCAATTCAAGCATTTTCGAGTTCGCTCCGCTCACGCTGGCATCTGGATTCCGGATCGGCGCGCAGTTTCCCCTGCGCGTGTTCGGAATGGCCGGTTCTCCAACGGCTTTGCCTTCCGGGAGACAGCGGCGAGAACCGGCTCTCACGCGGTTCGAGCAAGCATACAAACGAAACCAAAAGACGCCGACTTACTCCTCGGGCAGCTCTCCCTCCGGCGGCTGCCAGAGCTCGACCGCATTGCCCTCCGGGTCCAGAAAGCGGAAGAACCGGCCATATTCCTCGTCGTCATAGCCGAGTTCGGTCACGCCGTCGGCGCGAAGGCTCGTCATCAGGGCATCGATATCGTTGACACGCAGGTTGATCATGAACCGGTTCTCGGCAGGGCCAAAATAGGACGTGTCCGCCTTGAACGCGGCGAAGACCGAAGGACCCGCATTCTGATGCAGCCAGGTCCCCATGTTAATGTCGAAATGCTTCTTGTAGAACGCGGCCTGCCGTTCCGGGTCAGCGCTCTTGAAGAAGATGCCTCCGATGCCGTCGACTTTCGCGGACTGACTCATCTCCGATCCTCCACCTGTCCTCACACCAGGGAGGCCAAAGCCTCGCAGAGTGGCGCGGGGTCATAGAAGGGTGCCGATGTTTTGCTGACTAGGTCAAGCCTGAGAACCGAAATGCCCCGCGCACGGACTTCGTCGGTTTCGCTTTCGGGCACGCTGATGTCTGAGATCACGAAGTTGAGCAGCCTGTGCACCGGACACTCCGGCCCCACATCCCGTTGAAGATAGTTTAGAAGCGTGTCCACCCTGTCCGCGAGGGTCATGCCTGCGGTTTCCGGATCCTGACCGAGACTTGGCACATAGACTTTCGGCACGGTGCGTGAGGCGACCGCCTTGCCGACGCCGTCGGGCAGGAGATTGGCGAGAAGGCTGGTATAAAAGCTCCCGGGCGCGAAGCAGATCAGGTCAGCGGATTGCACCAGCGTGCGATTGCGGTCCGGAAAGACGCTCTCAGCCGGCACCTTTCCACCAAGGTCGTGGTTGAGGAACAGGTCCGTGATCGGCGAGGTCAGTTCCGGGTGCTCCTTGCCCGTCAGAAGATGCTGACCGATGGCGATCTCGCCGCTCGCCAGTTCAGCGCCCAGATGCAGATTGTCGTCGGTGACCGCGCGCACCGTTCCCTGCACGCCCACGAGCTTGGACACGAGGAAGATGATCGGCTCGAGCTGCTGGTTCTGGTTGAGATAACCGCCCGCCAGAATGAGATTGCCGATACTTGCCCCGCGCAGATCGAAGGACGCCGGACAGGCGGCGCGGAACATGCCGAGCTGGTTCTGGATAAGCGTGCGCATCGGCTGCTCGATGGCCTCGACCAATGGGTGCGTTCCGCCGATCATGCCGTCGAGCTCACCCTGCAGATCGCCGCCATTCGCGGATTTTGCAAAACGGTGTGTGAACAGCCTGAAGACATCCGGATGACCGAGCACGGTCTCGTCGGCAAGCGCCATCAGCCGGCTTCTGAGGTCGCCGATGGCCGGCATGTCAAAGGCAACGCGGAGCCCTTGCGAACTGCCGCCGGAATCGAACGGCGTCACCAGGTGTATCGAGTTGTGCGTGTAACGCTTCAGGCATTGCGCAACCGCGTTCAGCGCGGACCCGCCGCTGAAGAACAGAAGACGCGGTCCAAGCTTCGGATTGGACAGAAACCGTTCGATACGGAACGGATCCGGCATGCGCACGGCACGCGTGATGGTCACCTCGGACATTTTAGGGTCAGCTCACTCCCCGATCCATATCGCACGGAAATCGTTCACATTTGTCAATGTCGGCCCGGTCACGACCTGGTCTCCGATCGTTTCAAAGAAACTGTGGGCATCGTTGTCCGCAAGAGCATCTGCGGCGGAAACGTGGCGCGAAACAGCCTTTGAAAGGGTTTCCGGGCCGATAACCGCACCGGCCACCTCGGCGGCACCGTCCACGCCGTCGGTGTCGCAGGCGATGGCATGAACACCCGGAGCCCCCTTGAGCGCAAGCGCAAGGGCGAGTGAAAATTCCGCATTCGGGCCGCCGACACCATTGCCGGTGCGCGTGACCGTCAGCTCACCGCCGGAGAGCAGCACCAGGGGCCGGCCGGAGCCCCTGCGCTGCCTTTGCCGTTCCAGAGCGAGCTCGGCCTGCGCGCGTGCAACGTTCCTCGCTTCGCCTTCCAGCGCATCTCCGAGGATCTCGACATCGCACCCCATGCTCTCGGCAAGCTCTTTCGCCGCTTCAAGAGACTGGGACGGCGCGGCGAAGATCGTATTGGTCACACCGGACAGTTTGTCATCACCCGGAGACAGGACGCCGGACGCCTCGGACAAAACCGTCCTGACGGAGGCAGGCACATCGATCTGCCAGTGTTCAAGGATAGCGGCAGCGTCTTTTGAAGAACTGTCGTCGCCGACGGTCGGCCCCGAGCCGATTTCGGCAGGGTCGTCGCCGGGCACATCCGACAGCAGCAGTGCCAGCATCTTCGCCGGATAGGCGGCTGCGGCGAGTTGGCCACCCTTGACCGCACTCAGGTGCTTGCGCACCGCGTTCATCTGGCCGATCGGCGCGCCGGAGCTCAACAGCGCCTGGTTGACCTCTTGCTTTTCGGCAAGGGTGATGGTGCCTGCCGGCGCGGTCAGCAAGGCGGAGGCACCGCCGGAGACAAGCGCGAGCACGAAATCGTCTTCATCCAGTCCTTCAACGAGATCCAGCATGCGGCGCGTCGCGGCAAGACCGGCTGCATCCGGGACCGGGTGCGCAGCCTCGACAATCTCAATCCCCTGGCACGGCCGTCCATAGCCATAGCGCGTTATCACCAGCCCCCTGCACGGACCCCATGCCGCTTCGACCGCCTCGGCCATCCGCGCCGATGCCTTGCCGGCACCGATCACCGTCACCCGGCCTTCCGGCTTCCTGGGCAGAAAGGCCGCAAGACTTTTCATCGGATCGGCGACCTCGACAGCCCGCTGG
>JBCDEN010000245.1:0-6202 GCA_039179715.1 Pseudomonadota bacterium | reverse complement strand
GCTGGAGATGCTGATCTTCGTCTTCTCGAAATCGGCGATTGTCGGGATCATCGCAACCGTCGGCATTTCGATGTTTCCGTTCATCCTGCCGTCTTCGGTTCAACCCGGGGCGAGCCTGACTGTCTGGGATGCATCCTCGACGCACAGGACACTGTTCAACATGCTGGTGGCAACCATCATCTTCCTGCCAATCATCCTTGTGTACACCGCCTGGGTCTACAAGGTCCTCTGGGGCAAGGTCGATGAGGAAACCATTGAGCGCGACAACCACACGGCCTACTGAGGAGACGACAAGATGTGGTATTTTGCCTGGATCCTTGGAATGCCGCTGGCGTGCTGCCTGGCGATCCTGAACGCCATGTGGCTGGAACTGCGTTCCGACGACGAGCGAAAGGAAAACGAGCGCATGCGCAGTCATCGCCCGTGAGGGGGGATGGTGCCGGGCAGGGGACCGTGCCCGGCCATTTCCTGCCGTCCGGTTGATCGACCCCTGCAGCGGGCAATCCGATCATTGCTGATCCGCACATTGTGCGCTTGAAGGCGTCCGTCAGCTGCGGAGTTCGAACAGCAGAACCCATGGTCACTTGTCTCTATACAAAGTCCTGGACGCTGAATAAGTTGAGCCCGAGCGGCTGGGTGGCTGCAACGATAAGGGCCGCTCGACTGACGGCATTGACGGGACGTGTGGTTTTGATACGAGCGGTGTTTTCAGGCGTAAGACGGATCTGCATGATCCTTGCGGTGATCGTCTTTGTCGGCCAGCTTTCCATGGTTCTGATGCGGTACGTTTTGGGCTTCGGATTTCTGGAAATTCAGGATGCGGTCAATTATGCCTTCGCCTCGCTGGTGGCGCTCTCCGTTGCGGTGTCCTTCGAGGCGGACAGGCACGTGCGTGTCGATGTGGTCCGGCAAAGACTTTCCGATCGTGCCAACCTTGGAATTGACTGGCTCGGTGACATGTTTCTGGCGCTGCCAGTCTTCGTTATCATGCTCTGGATGGCCTATCCCCTGGTGCGCAGCTCCTGGGCGATTTTCGAGGGATCGCCGGAGACCGGCGGCTTGCCGGGTCTTTTTCTAGTCAAAACCTGTCTCGTGATCCTGCCGGCGCTGGTTGTCTGGCTGACGCTTGCCAGAGTGATCGGGTTCTTTCGGCGGAAGATGGCATGAGCATCGAAATCGTCTGGCTGTTCGTCATGGCGCTCGCCGTCTTTGCGTGCATCCTGTCGGGTGTTCCCGTGCTTTTGGCCATCGCCGGCGCCCCGACCCTTGTCGCGCTCCTGGCGGCATCCTTTGGCGATTTCGACCTTGTTTTCTTCCAGGCCGTTCCTCAGCGGATTTTCGGCATCATGACGAACCCGCTACTTCTGGCGGTTCCCCTGTTCGTGCTGATGGGGCTCCTTCTGGAAAAGTCGCAGCAGGCCGAACGGATGCTCAAGAGCCTGAGCGCGGCGCTAGGCGGAAACCAGTCGGCGCTTGCGCTTTCGGTCGTTCTCGTGAGTGCCCTGATCGCCGCGTCCACCGGCATCATCGGCGCAACCATCGTCATGCTGGGATCGATCATGCTTCCGGCGCTCTCGAAGGCTGGAGTCGACAGGCACATGAGCAGCGGACTGATCTGTGCGAGTGGCACGCTGGGGCAGATCATTCCACCCTCGATCGTGCTGATCCTGCTGGGCGACCAGATCTCCAACGCCTATTTCGAGGCGCAGCAGGAAGCCGGGAACTTCGCGCCCGATCCCGTCACCGTCGGCGATCTCTTTGCAGGCGCCTTGCTCCCGGGTCTCCTGCTTGTTGCGCTTTATGCAGGTTTTGTCGTTTTCCGGTTAAGCCGCAGCGGGGAGGCCACGGGGCAGGTGCCTAAAAGGCAGGCCGTCACGGCCCGCCAACTGGCGGGAGCCATAGCGCCGACGCTCGGTCTGATCGTTGCTGTCCTTGGCAGCATCCTGATCGGCGTTGCAACCCCGACGGAAGCCGCCAGCGTGGGCGTGGCAGGCGCATTGCTGATCGCCGCAGCGGGGCAGGGACGTGCCATCGCCCGTCCGGCGCTTTTCTGCGCCTTTCTGGCTGTTGCGTTGCTTGCGCTTCGTCAGGCCGGGTTTCTTGGCCTCGACTTTCAAGGCGGGCAGATAAGCTGGACGCCGAAGTCCATGATTTCGGTTGCGGCAACTGCGGGAACGTTTGCCTTGATGCTCGCCGTTTCCGCTCCGCTAATACGCAGCGGTGTGCTTGCATCCGCGCTGCGCGAAACCGTGGCGATCACGGGCATGATCTTCGGCATCGTCATTGCCGCCAGCATTCTGTCGCTGGTCTTTCGCGGTTTCGACGGCGACGAGCATGTGGCCACGCTGCTTCAGTCCTTGCCCGGCGGTCCCTTCGGGATGCTGCTGCTCACCATGCTGGTGATCTTTCTGCTCGGTTTCATTCTGGAATTCGTCGAGATCATCTTCATCGTGGTACCGATCGTTGGGCCGATCATTCTCAAGACCGATATCAGCCCGGTCTGGTTTGCGGTCCTGATCGCGCTCAACCTGCAGACATCGTTCCTGACACCGCCTTTCGGATTTGCACTTTTCTATTTCCGCTCGGTTGCCCCGGCCGAGATTCGAACCTCGCAGATCTACGTCGCCGTGATACCCTTCGTGGCAATCCAGCTTCTGGCACTCGGCCTTGTTGCAATCTTCCCCGCTCTTGCGACATGGTTGCCCGGAGTTTTGTTTTGATCAAAGGAGTCTGGACATGAAAAGACGGGAATTCCTCAAAGCGGGCGCTGTTGCCGCGCCTGCCGCCGTGCTTGCGGCACCTGCCGTCGCACAGGGCAAGGTCGAGTGGAAGCTTCCCACGTCCTTTCCCGCAAAAGCCCCGGGCGTCGGCACGAACGTCACCTCGTTCGCCGAGCGTGTTGCGGCCATGTCCGACGGGCAGTTGACGCTCAAGGTGTTTTCCGGCGGCGAGCTCGTCCCGCCCTTCGGCGTGGAGGATGCCGTTGAACAGGGAACGGCGGAAATCGGTCATTCGACGCCCTATTACGCGGCCTCCAAGAACTCCGCTCTTCACTTCTTCTCCGCTGTGCCGTTTGGCATGACAACGGTCGAGACGACAGCCTGGCTCCGCTATGGCGGCGGTCAGGAGCTCTGGGACGGGATTTATGCCGAACGCGGCCTGAAACCGTTTTATTCCGGCAATTCCGGGGTGCAGTCCGCCGGTTGGTTCAAGACGCCGATCGAAAGCCTGGACGATCTTGCCGGGCTGAACATGCGCATTGCCGGCCTTGGCGGCGAGGCCATGCGCAAGCTCGGCGTCAATGCCGTCCTTCTGCCGCCGCCGGAGATCTTCCCATCCTTCCAGTCCGGTGCGATCGACGCCGCCGAATGGGTCGGACCGATGCTCGACATGGCCTTCGGCCTGCAGAAGGTCGCCAAATACTGCTACGTGCCCGCCTTCCACGAGCCGTCGGCAGCACTGGAAATCGTTGTCAACAAGGAGGCTTATGAAAGCCTGCCGGCCCATCTCCAGGCGGTGATCGCCAACGCGGCCGAGGCGACCTCTGTCGAGACGACGGCGCAATTCGACTATTTCAACGCGGTCGCGATGCAGAAGCTCAAGGCCGACGGCGTGACCTTTGGCCCGTTCCCGGCCGACGTGATCGCGGCCCTGAAGACTGCGGTCGGCGAGGTCATGGCCGAGAATGCTGCCGCCAATCCGGCGTTCGCGGAAGTCCAGAAAAGCTACGACGCGTTCCTGGAGCTTGCCCGGGACTACGCCATCGAAGTCAAGGCCGCGACCTTCACCCAGAGGGTCTAGGGTACGGACCCATAAATGAAGCCGATTTGGCGGCAGAAATGGCGTCACCCCGTGGCGTCAGCGTGCTTGACCGGGCAGGAAGCCCGCTCTGCACACACTTCCTGACGGGATTTCGCCATTTCGCATGCCATTTCAGTCCCATTTATGGGTCCGTACCCTAGGCATTTTTGTCCGGCGGCGGTGCCATGCATCGCCGCCGGACCGGCCCTGCAAATCACGCCTTTGCGCGAAACGGCCTCTGATGCTATTGAGGCGCCCATGACGACATCCAACCAGCTCTACACCGGCCACAAGCCGCGCTTTGCCGTTGCCCCCATGATGGAGTGGACGGACAGGCACTGCCGTGCGTTTCACAGGCAGCTGTCGCGGCATGCGCTGCTTTACACCGAGATGGTGACGACCGGCGCGGTCATCCACGGGGACCGGGCGCATTTGCTCGGGTTTTCCGATCTGGAGCATCCGGTCGCCTGCCAGTTGGGCGGGTCCGATCCGAAGGACATGGCCGCCTCGGCACGGATTGTCGCAGAATTCGGCTATGACGAGGTCAATATCAATGTCGGCTGTCCGTCCGACCGTGTGCAGTCCGGCCGCTTCGGTGCTTGCCTGATGCAGGAGCCGGAGCTCGTCGCCGCCTGCGTGTCCTCCATGAAGGAGGCCGTCGATATTCCGGTGACGGTCAAGTGCCGCATCGGTGTCGATGACCAGGACCCGGAAGAGGCGCTGGACCGGATGGCGGATGCTGTCTTTGCCGCCGGTGCCAATGCGCTGTGGGTGCATGCGCGCAAGGCCTGGCTGAAGGGCCTGAGCCCGAAGGAAAACCGCGATATCCCGCCGCTCGACTATGATCGCGTGCTCCGGTTGAAGCAGCACTTTCCGGAAAAGTTCATCGGCCTGAATGGCGGCTTGCAGAGCCTCGACGAGGCCGAACCTTATCTGGAGACCCTCGACGGACTGATGTTCGGCCGCGTGGCCTATCACACGCCGCAGATAATGGGCGAGGTCGACCGCAGGCTTTATGACGCGGGCGCGGACGACGTATCTCCCTGGGAGGCGGTGTCGGCCCATTTGGATTACCTGGAAACGCAGCTCGCAAGAGGCGTCAAGCTGGCGCGCATGACGCGCCACATGCTCGGTCTCTTTCACGGGCGTCCGGGCGCACGCAGCTGGCGGCGCATCCTGACTGTCGAGGCCATAAAGCCAGGTGCCGGGCTGGAGGTCGTTGAAAAAGCTTTGGCGGCCGTCAGCCCCCAGAACCAAGCGGCGGAAGCTGCGGAGTAGCCCTTCGCAAGATCAGGGATTCATGATCAGGCGGTCGCCCTCGATCCGCCAGCTTCTCAGCTTGTCCAGCGCGGTCAGGCCGAAGAGGTTGCCGCTGAGCGCGCCGTCGCGGGCGACAAAGCCGCGTATGTTGCGCAGGCTGTGATCGCCGACCGTGAGCGTCTCGATGAGGATCGGGGCAACCATGGCCCGTCCGTTGGCGGTGGAGACAGGAACGGTGAAGGAAAGCGTGTCCGGATCGAAACCGGCCCGGCGGGCATCGTCATAGGTCAGAACAACGGCGCTGGCACCTGTATCCAGCAGGAAGTGGGTTCGTGTTCCGTTGACCCTGCCATCCAGCACGAAATGACCGGTTGCGTCGCGCACGATCAGGATCGACCCGTCGGGCTGGGTGACGGCGAGACCGGGCGCAAGGGCGCCCAGCACCCGGTAGCCCGCCTGGACAAGGTCGGTCCGGTAGGTGTAGCCGACCACCAGAAGCGCGCACAGACCGCCCCAGAATAGCGTTCCCTGGACGATTTCGCGGATCTTGGGCTGGCCGAAGATGAAGCTTGCCAGGAAAACGAAGGCGAGTGCTGAAAGCGCAACGATCCGCGGGCCACTGTCATCGAAATTGATGTTTTCCGGATCGGTCGGATCGCCGAAGAAAAAATAGAAAACCGCCGCAAACATGATAACGATCAGCGCGACGACGACGAAGCCCCGGATTTGTCTCGGTTTGTTGCTCATCACTCGCCGCCTTCTTGACCCTCGGCGGCGCGGCGGCCTGGCAGGTCGGCGATGATCTCGGCGCGTTGTTCTTCGCTGAAACCGGTCCAGCCGGCGATTTCGTCAAGCGAGCGCGAACAGCCGGAACACAGGCCGGTAACCTGGTCGATCTGGCAGAATTGGACACATGGCGAGTTCATGGTGCCGATATGGCCATAGATTGTGGCTTTGCCAAGTCAAAAAAACGTCGGTCCAGGGCCTGCAAGCGTCGTCAGCGAAGTCCGGAGGGATTGAAGGGTGCGGTGATGATGTTGACAGGCAGGGCCACCGTGTTGCCCACGAAGGTGCCGAGGCTGTCGCCGAGCGTCGCGCCGCGCGATGCGTCGTTTGCCGATCTCAGGCCCGATTGTCCGAG
>JBCDEN010000215.1:0-6546 GCA_039179715.1 Pseudomonadota bacterium | reverse complement strand
GGATGGTGGCACTTGATTTGAAGAATGGCGAAACCCTTTGGGCAACCTCGCTGCCGCGCCCGGAAAAGAAGAAACGGCGGCGCAACTGGGCCGGACCCATCCTCGCGAACGGCGCGCTGGTCGCCTTCTCCAGCGATGGTCAGATCGCGATTGTGGACGCAACGACCGGGAACATCATGACCTCGCAGCGCACGAATGCCGATGTCTACGTGACGCCGATCGTCGCTGGCGGCCGGATCATTGTCCTGAGCGGCAACGACGGGGTCACCGCATTTAACTAGGGTGGCGTTGTTCCCGCCGTCCTGGTGCGGTCGGGTGTGACGATCAAGAATTCAAGCAAAGAGCGATGTGTCCGCGGTCCGGCGGACACATCGCGTTTTCGCGTGGCTTTGGGGTTGGGACCTGCATGAAGCCCGCGTGTCAGGAGAAACTGCTGTGGGCGCAACTGTCGCCATTGTCGGACGGCCGAATGTCGGCAAGTCCACCTTGTTCAATCGTCTGGTCGGCAAGCGGCTGGCGCTTGTCGACGACACGCCTGGCGTAACGCGTGACCGGCGGCCCGGTGACGCGCGTCTCGGCGATCTCCGCTTCACGATCATCGACACGGCCGGCCTGGAAGAAGCTGACAGGAGCAGTCTGGAAGGGCGCATGCGCCGTCAAACGGAAGAGGCGATCGACACGGCTGACGCCGTTCTTTTCCTGATCGATGCACGGGCCGGGGTAACGCCGCTGGATGCGCATTTCGCCGATGTTGCGCGCAAGACAACGCGCCCGGTGATCCTTTTGGCGAACAAAGCCGAAGGGAGAGCCGGAGAGAGCGGGCTATACGAATCCTATTCCCTCGGCCTTGGAGAGCCGATTGCGATATCGGCTGAACATGGCGAGGGGCTTGCCGATCTCTATGATGCCTTGAAACCGCATGTCGACCGTGTGAGCGAAGAGGAAGAGGCGCGCCGCGAGGAAGCCGTCACCAATGTCGACGTGAACGAAGACGGCGAACTGATCGACGAGGAAGACCCGGTCGGCACCGCAGAGCGCCCCTTGAGGGTGGCAATTGTCGGCAGGCCGAATGCAGGCAAATCGACCCTGATCAACAAGATGGTCGGCGAGGACCGGATGCTGACCGGGCCGGAAGCCGGCATCACGCGCGATTCCATTTCCGTCGACTGGACCTGGCGCGATCGGCACATCAAGCTGTTCGATACAGCCGGTATCCGCAAGAAGGCGCGCGTTCAGGAAAAACTGGAAAAGCTTTCGGTCGCCGACGCCCTTCGCGCGATCAAGTTCGCCGAAGTGGTGGTGGTCACGCTCGACGCCACGATGTCCTTCGAGAAACAGGACCTTCAGATCATCGATCTGGTCGCGCGCGAGGGCCGTGCGCTGGTGATTGCGGTCAACAAGTGGGATCTGATTGAGGACCGGGAAGCTGCCTGGAAAAAGATCCGCGATGCCAATGAGCGCTATTTCAACCAGATCAGGGGCGTCCAGATCGTCACGCTTTCCGGTATCCAGGGACAGGGCATGGAGCGTCTGGTGGAGACCGTATTCACCGCCTACGAGGCCTGGAACGCACATGTCTCAACCGCCAAGCTGAACCGCTGGCTTGACAGGGCAACGGGTTCGCATCCGCCCCCCGCGGTCGCCGGGCGGCGCATTCGTCTGCGTTACATGACACAGCCAAAGACCCGTCCGCCGCATTTCGTGGTTTTCTGTTCGCGACCCGAACAGCTGCCTGAAAGCTACACCCGCTATCTGGTCAATTCCTTGCGGGAAGCTTTCGATATCAAGGGAACGCCTGTCCGCCTTGCCTATCGCAAGGGCGAGAACCCTTACGCCCCCAAGAAGAAACGAAAGATCCAGTAGCTGCCGGTTCGCCGGGCGGGCAGCTGCGCTGCGTGTGTTTTCCCTGCTTTGTTTGATATAAAAAGTGAAGGAGCTTTTTGATGATTTCCGAACGACTTGCTTTTGCCGAAAGCCTTGCAATCAAGGCAGGTGAACTCGGTCTGGAATATTTTCGAAAGCTGGACACGCTGACGATTACCCAGAAGGGACACCAGGACCTGGTCTCCGAAGCGGACAGAAACGTGGAGACGCTGATCCGCAAGGAACTTGCGGCAGCCTATCCCGAAGACGGAATTCTCGGCGAAGAACACGGCATGGAAGAAGGCGCATCCGGATTTACCTGGGTCACGGATCCGATCGACGGCACCGCGAACTTCGTTATCGGCATTCCGCAATGGTGCGTCATTATTGCGTGTGTGCACCAGGGGCAGGTGATCGTCGGTGTCATCCACGATCCGGTGGCTGGTGAAACCTTCACCGCCGGAGCCGGGCAGGGCGCATTCCTCAACGGCAAGGCAATCCGTGCTTCGGACAGCGACAGTCTGGCGGTCGGATCGGTCGGCGTCGGTTTCAATGGCCGGACAGCCGTAACCGATGCCGTCAACGTCGTCGGCGCGCTGGTCTCCAAGGGCGGCATTTTCTTTCGCAATGCATCAGGCGGCCTGATGCTGGCCTACACTGCGGCCGGACGGCTGATCGGATATGTCGAATCCCACATGAATGCCTGGGACTGCCTGGCCGGCATGCTGCTGATCAGGGAAGCCGGCGGCGTGGTCATGGATCAGGACGTCAATCACGCGCTCTATCATGGTGCGCGCATTGTTGTTGGCGCACCCGGTGTTTACGGCGACCTGAAGGAAATCGCTGACAGCTCCTTTGCGCCGCTTGAGGCAGCGGAATAAAAAATCTAGACGTGCTGGTCGACAAGAACCGGGTTGCCATCCGGGTCGACCAGTACGAAGCTTGCCGGGCCGCTTGATGTTTCGTCCGCTTCCGCTTGAAAGACATAGCCCTTGGCCTTGAGTTCTTTTTGCAACTCGCGGATATCCTGATAGTCGTCGAGTGTCTGAGCGCTCTGGTCCCAGCCGGGATTGAAGGTCAGCATGTTTTTGTCGAACATGCCCTGAAACAGACCGATGACGGTGTCTCCGTTTTTCAGGATGACCCAGCCGTCCGATCCCGAGCCGCCCAGATCCGAAAATCCGAGCCCTTCATAAAAGGCCTTCGACTTCTGAAGATCCTTGACCGTGAGGCTGATTGAAAACGCGCCGAGTTGCATGGGACGGGCTCCTGTTCCGCTGAGTGGACAAGCGCCATGGTTTCAAATGCAAAGAAAGGTTGCAAGCTCGCTGCTGTTCACTTTGGCGCAGGGAGCGGCTGGTGATCGACCAGGCGGCTGCTCAGCTCAGCCACTCGCCGCTGACCCGGTCGAACACTTCCCCGGTCCGGTAAACGTCCGGCGAGACAAGATCCACGATTTCGCTGGCAACTGCGGCCGGTGACGGCAGGTTCTCCGGCGTTTCGCCCGGCATTGCCTTGGCGCGCAGACCGGTGCGGGTCGGGCCTGGATCGACCAGGTTGATCTTCATGTTGGTTTGAAGGCTTTCATTCGCCCAGGTTTTCGCCATCGCCTCGACCGCAGCCTTGCTGATCGACTGAAGCCCCCAGAAGGCGGTTCGGGTCTGGGACTGAACAGATGTCAGAAAAAGCGCGCGCCCGGCATCGGACTGGCGCAACAGTGGGTCGAGTGATCGGATCAGGCGCCAGTTGGCGGTGACGTTCACCGCCATCACCTTTTCGAAATCCTTCGGGCTGATGTGCCCGAGAGGAGACAGGACGCCGAGCATGCCCGCGTTGCCGATCATGATGTCGAGCTTCTTCCAGCGCTCGAAAATGGCTGCACCCAGCCGGTCAAGGGCATCGAAATCCGTGAGGTCCACAGGCACCAGTGTCGTCTGGCCTCCGGTCGCCTTGATCTCGTCGTCGAGATCTTCCAGTCCGCCAACGGTACGGGCAAGGGCGATGACATGCGCGCCCCGCGCTCCGAGCAGCTTTGCGAGCTGATAGCCAATGCCGCGGGACGCGCCGGTCACCAGCGCGACCCGGCCTTCAAGATCATGCGTCATGGTCAAGTCTCTTAGCCGACTTCCACGAGCCGCGGCGCGCTGACGAAGTCGTTGTCTTCCGACAGGTCTGTCAGGGGCGTCGGGTAGTCACCGGTGAAACAGTGGTCCGTGAACTGCGGGTTCGCGTCATCGCGTCCGTCATAGCCCATCGATTTGTAAATGCCGTCGACGGACAGGAACGCCAGGCTGTCGGCTCCGATATAGGCGCGCATCTCTTCCAGGCTGTACTTCGCCGCAAGAAGCTTTTCGCGGACCGGCGTGTCGATGCCGTAATAGTCCGAATAGCGGATCGGCGGGCTGGCGAGGCGGAAATGAACCTCCTTCGCGCCGGCTTCTCGGATCATCTGGACGATCTTCACCGACGTCGTGCCACGGACAAGACTGTCGTCAACGAGAACGACCCGTTTGCCCTCGATCTGCGCGCGGTTTGCGGAATGCTTCATCTTGACGCCAAGCGCCCGGATCTGCTGGGTCGGTTCGATGAAGGTCCTGCCGACATAGTGATTGCGGATGATCCCGAGTTCGAACGGAACGCCGCTTTCCTGGCTGAACCCGATTGCCGCCGGAACGCCGCTGTCGGGAACCGGAACGATCACGTCCGCATCGACGCTGGTTTCGCGGGCAAGCTGTTTGCCCATTTCGCGCCTGACGTCATAGACGCTGCGTCCGCCAACGATCGAATCCGGCCGCGAGAAATAGATGTATTCGAAAATGCAGGGCCGGGCTGTCTGCTTCCCGAAGGGGAAATAGGACTGGATGCCTGTCGAGGTGCACACGATCACTTCGCCGTTTTCCACTTCCCGGATGAATTTGGCACCGATGATGTCAAGCGCACAGGTCTCCGAAGCCAGGATGGGAGCGCCATTGAGGTCCCCGAGCACAAGCGGACGGATGCCAAGCGGGTCGCGCGCGCCGATGAGCTTCTTGGATGTCAGCGCCACGAGAGAATAGGCGCCTTCCATCTGCATGATCGCTTCCATGAAGCGTTCAACGATCTTGCCCTTGCGCGAGCGGGCAACCAGCTGAAGGACAACTTCGGAATCCGACGTCGACTGGCAAATGGCGCCGTCGCGGATCAGCTGCTGTCTGAGGGTGAGGGCGTTGGTGAAGTTGCCGTTGTGGCAGACTGCGATCCCGCCGCCGTCGAGTTCGGCAAAGAGCGGCTGCACGTTCCGCAGGATCGTCTCGCCGGTTGTGGAGTAGCGGACATGGCCGATCGCGGCACGGCCCGTCAGCCGTCCGATTGTCTCGGCATCGGAGAAATGATCGCCGACCAGGCCGAGATGGCGTTCCGCGCGGAACTGCTCGTTGTCGAAGGTGACGATGCCTGCCGCTTCCTGGCCGCGGTGCTGGAGCGCATGCAGCCCGAGAGCCGTCAATGCGCTTGCATCCTCATGTCCGAGTATTCCGAACACGCCACACTCTTCTCGAAGTGTGTCACCGTCCATAAGATCATGCACTTCGGTTCCGCCAACCATGGCGAACACTCCTCTTGTTGACTGGCCGATGGCACCAGCCCGGGAAGTAGATTGCTCCGCTATTTGTGCGAAAGCAGCATTGTCGTCCAGCACGCAGCCAAGGCGGAGGCGGGACATGTCACATTTTTGGTTTGCGCCTCTTCGGGCGTCAATTGTTATCGTTCGTCAGTTGGTCCAGCCCCTGACGTTCGGCGTCGCTGTATTCCGGCTCTTCGGACGGTGCTGCAGCACCGCTTCCTGTCAGATCGGCATCCCTGATCCTGTCGAGGATCGCCTTTTCAGGGTCTTCCGGCAGAACAGAAACGAGGCGCTCTCCGATCGACAGCAGGATCGGCCGCGACTTAGCGTCGAGAACCCACTCCGGCTGCTGGTCTGGTTGAACGAACCAGTTGAAGAACATCATCGCGACGACGACCAGCAGCAGTCCGCGCACGGCGCCGAAGACGAAACCGAGTGTGCGGTCGAGCGCTCCGATCCGGCTGTCGAGAACAAAATCGGAAATCCGCATCGTGATGTAGCTGACAATCACCAGCGTTACCAGGAAGACGGCGGCAGCCGAAACGCCGGCCGCAACCAGCTCCTGAGGTATGTATTGTTTCGCGTATGGCAAGACCCGCTCGTAGAGCAGAAACGCCGCAACTGCGGCGGCAACCCAGGACACGATCGACAGAACTTCCCGGACAAAACCGCGGATCATCGCAAGAACCGCCGAAATGAACATGATGGCCAAGAGCAGTCCGTCCAGAATGGTTATCGGCATGTTCCTGAAAAGTCCCTTTGTCTGGCGCTTAAATGCGCTTCAATCTCAATCCCGATGCGCCCGGCATTTTGCGTCAAGTGCCCCCCGACGCACCAGCCTCGGCCGACAGTTTGGCGACAAATTCCCCAAGTTCCGCAAGGCCCGCTGCCTTGAATGGCGACCCGGCACCGTCCTTCAGGTTTCCTTCCGGACAAATTGCCTGATCGAAGCCGAGTTTCTCCGCTTCCTTGAGCCTTGACTGGGCCTGGGCCACAGGCCGGATGGCTCCCGATAAACTGACCTCGCCGAAATAGACGCAATTGGCCGGAAGGGCAAGCCCGCTGAGTGATGATATCAGGGC
>JBCDEN010000629.1:0-2969 GCA_039179715.1 Pseudomonadota bacterium | reverse complement strand
GTGAACGCACCGAGCCCGACAAAGATCCACGGGTTCGGATAAAACCCGGTGAAAGCCCAGGTTCCGCCAACCCAGAGAAACGCCGCGCCAACGGCAATCGTCCGGCAGATGATCGCCAGCCGCAGCCCCCGCCGTTCCGCCTGTTCCAGGCGGTCTTTGCCTGGGGCGGAAGTTTTGTTCGGCTGTGCGGTCGCGGCTGAACTCAAGGGCGGGACATCCTGTGGCGGCAAACGGTTCGAAGGAAACATATAGGACGTCCGTACGGGTGCGTCGTCCCCTGAAGCGCGAGCCAATCGCAAATCCGGCCCGTGTAAGGACTTTCGAAGTCATTCTGTGATAGCGGTCAAGTTGCCTGAAACGACACGCATCGGCCCGGGGGATTTCGTGACGAGACTTATAACCAGCATCTTCGCCGTACTGGCCCTGACCGGCCCGGCTGCGGCAGAACTGGCCCGCACCACATTCGGCGACTGGTCGGTGCGCTGTAACGACAAGAACTACTGCATCGCCGAGACCGAGGGCGAAAGTTCCAACGACGAAGCCTTCCGGCTGAAGCTGGAGCGCGGTGCCAAACCCAGCAGCGATGTTTTCGTTACGTTGCGGCCCACGACCAGGCTGGATGTCGGCATGCGCGCGCGCATCGAGATCGAGAGCCTGGATGAAGACAATTACGGCTATTTCGGCACGGCTTCGAAAATCTATACCGGCAACGAGATGACCTTCGGCGGCGATGCCCACCGGGATCTCATTGAAAAGCTGCGCCTCGGCGAGGACGCCCGCATCGAGATTGACTATGGCGGACCGACCGGGACGCTCACCTATTGGGTCAAGCTGTCCGGCCTGACACATGCGCTTCTGGCCATGGATCGGAAACAGGGCCGTATCGGCCGTCTGGACGCGGTCGTCGCCTGGGGCGGCCTGCCGGCGGACGGCTCGATTGCCATCGCGCAAGGTGCTCCGAAACCTGCCGCGGCACAGAAGGAGGCGGAGGTGGCAGCTGCCCCGCCGGCGCCCACGAATGATCTGCCCCCTCCGGTCATGCCCTCGCAGGACCTGTCGTCCGGCGCACGCGGCCTGGTCTACACGGTCAATGAATTGCCCGACTCGATCCAGATGATGGGCACCCGCACGCTGGACTGCCAACTGGGCGAGACCCTGCCTGCCTATGGGGCGCAGTTCTACGCGGAAGGCGACGTGGAAACCTGGGTCGTGCCCTGCACCATGGCGGACGCCAACGTGCCCTATTTCATGGCAATCCACATTCCCTTCAATCCGTCCCTCGACGAGTGGAAGGAATTCGAAACGCCGCCGGACTTCAACCAGCCCAATCACGCGCTGGTCAACAACCTCTTTTTCGACCCCGACACGGGCCAGGTCACGGGCACCACCTACTATTCGCCGAACTACGACTGCGGCGCGTTCGAACGGCATGACATGATGGCCGAAAGCGGTGACTACGAGCTTGTCGAATACCTGGAGAAGTCGAATTGCGACGGCGTGACCGGCCCGGCGGAAGGCTGGCCGTTGAGCTGGACCATCGACGAGATGGGCAATTGACCGGGCCGCGAGACAAGAAACGGAAACCGAATGCCGATGAGCAGATGGCCCCTTTTCACAGTTGCACTCGCGAGCCTGCTGGCCGCCACTGTGAGTAGGGCGGAAACACGCCGCGTCCCGGCGGAATGGGAACCGCAGGCCGCCGTCTGGATGCAGTGGCCCGGCAAATACGAAAAGAACATGCGCCCCGCCTTCGGCGACATCATCCAGGCGGTGCAGAAGCACGAAAGCGTCCACCTGCTCGCCAATTCGGAAACGGCACAAAAGGCGGCCGCCGAGTTTCTGATGAACCGCGGCGTCAGCATCGCGAACGTGACCTGGCACGTCGTTCCGATCGACAACGCCTGGATGCGCGACAACGGTCCAATCTACGTCACCGACGGTGAAACGCTCACGATCCAGAACTGGGCGTTCACCGGCTGGGACGGCACCACGGGAGCCACTTACCGCAAGGACGACAAGGTTCCGCTTCACCTCGGCGCCCTGCTCGGCATGGATGTCGACGACCTGACGAACTACGTCCTGGAAAAGGGCAATCTGGAAGTCAACGGCGCGGGCATCGCCCTTCTCAACTGGGACTGCCAGGACCAGCGCAATCCCGGCATGAAGAGGGAAGAACACGAACAGATCCTGAAACAGGCCCTCGGCCTGACGGAAATCATCTGGTCCTACGGCCATCACCCCGACGATATCACCACGGGCCATATCGACGGCTCCGCGCGCTTCATCAACGCCACCACGGTTGCGCTTGCCGATACCGGCGATGAGACCGAAACGCGGCTTGCCGAAGACCTCCAGACTCTCGGCTTCAATATCGAGTGGTATCCGGGTGATGTGAACTGGCTTGTCGGCGATGGCTATGTCGTTGCCATGAGCGAACTTGACGCAGCGCTCGACGCAACGCTCCGGCGGGAACTGCAACGCTATTTCCCAGGCCGCGAAGTCTATCTCGTTGACGCCTGGTCGATCGCCGATGGCGGCGGCGGTATTCACTGCGTGACCAACGAGCAGCCGGACCCTTAGTAAAGTCCGCTTGCGGATTGCCAATTGATTGAGCCCTGCCTTTTGTCTGCCTGCGGCAGCAATATGGCTGGATTCCGGATATCAGCCTGAGCGACGCGAAGTCGCACGCCAGTGTCGCGCGGCAAAGCACTTGCAAACATGGGGCACACAAAGTGCATCACGGCTGATCTTCTACCGCAAAGCGCATCAGCAATTCTCTCAGTGCCTTCTCCCAGAAAACACAACCCGGCAGTGGTGAATTCTTAACCATAGGTTTAAACCCCGCCGGTCGCCGGGGACATTTCGCTTTTGGGGGTTCCGCTTGCAGATATATTCTGTTTGTCAAACCGTCTGAGTCGTTGAAACGGCCACGACACATGCGTTAAGAAAGAGTAAAGAGTGCGTAAATT
>JBCDEN010000129.1:0-8137 GCA_039179715.1 Pseudomonadota bacterium | reverse complement strand
GCAACGACGTTGCCGGGCAAATTCACCCTATCCCTCCAGGACGCAAAAACGGCTTCGATCCGCAACGTCAAACCGCTCAACCGGGCAGGACGCCCGCTTATCGCGCATTTCCTTGCAACTCATCGCCGTTTGCTGCGCCAATTCAACCAAATAAATGGGTCCTGACTCTGGTGTGTTTGCGTCCGCAAGGCTATACCGCACGCCTTGATCAATCCATCTGGGTAGACACCGGCATGAAAACCATCCGCGTTCGGATCGTGGCTGAAGAACTGGAAGCAAAACGTATTTCGGAGATCCTCGCACAGGCCTTCGAAGAGGACGGCAATCCGGTCACGATTTACGAAGCTTCGGAGGACGGCAAGTTCTGGTCGGCCGAAATCCTGTTGTTCGACATGGCGGCCGAGGCGGCGCGGGACCTGGTTCTCGACCGTGTCGGCAGCGACGCATTTGCCGCGCCGGTCGAGGCAGAGGAACTGCCGGACATCAACTGGGTGGAAAAGAGCCTTGAGGGCCTGAAGCCGGTGCGAGCCGGACGTTTCCTCGTGCATGGCAGTCACGACCGGGACAAGGTTCCACCGGGCGCGATCGGTCTTGAAATCGAGGCAGCGCTTGCTTTCGGGACCGGCCACCACGGAACCACAGCGGGATGCCTGGAGGAAATCGACCGGTTGCTGTCACTGCGCGAATATGACCGTATTCTGGATCTGGGCACCGGGACCGGGGTTCTGGCGATCGCTGCGGCGCTCAAGTCCAAACAGATCGTGCTGGCAACCGATATCGATCCGGTTGCGACGCAAACCACTCTGGAAAATGCTGTGTTGAACGGTGCCGGTCACCTGGTGCGGGGCTTTACGGCAAACGGGGTCGAGGATCGGCGTTTTGGCGAATATGGTCCATTTGATCTTGTTGTCGCCAACATCCTGGCGCGGCCGCTCATGAGAATGTCGAAATCCATCGGGTCACAGATGGCCCGCAGTGCGACGCTGGTTCTTTCCGGTCTTCGGATCGAAGATGGTCCGCGTATTCTGTTCGCGTATCGCTGCCAGGGGTTCGTTCTGGATCGCAAGCGGGAGAAAGACGGCTGGCTGACGCTGACGCTTGTGCGCGGGCGCAATCAGGCCTGAGCTGCCTCACATGCGGCGAGACAAAAGAAAAGGGTCTGCCGGAACTCCAGCAGACCCTTTTCCACGTGCACAGTGCTGTAGCGCCTGAGCCCCTTAGAACGGGTTGGTCATGGACCCTTCACGTTCCAGCTGCTTGCGGTCGTAGCCGTGCGCTGCGAGCGTCGCGTCGTCGAGGGACAGGAGGTAGCCGTTGACATAGCGGCGCGCCTGGTTGGACCGGGCTTCGACCATGCGGTCGAAAGCGCGACGGACAAAGTTGCTGCCGGTACGGGTCGAAGTCGTCGTTGCGATAGTCATCGTGGTTATTCCCATTTGAAGTTCAAGAGCTTCCCTAGGGAGAAACGTCTTTATTCGTTGTTGCTCTTTATATGCAGTCTGCCGGCGCGTTCAGGTAGGCCTCCAGACGCATGACAGGTTTGCAGATTTCGCATATGCGAAATGAAATGCTGCGCTGCAAACGCTTTCGGTCATCTGATTGAACAGGCGCGTGTTTCGAAAAATATCCGGCTTGATCCCCGTTGAACGTCACACTACCGTGCCGGGCATGTTCCAGTCCTTCGATGATCTCAGTGATCCTTCCTGCGGAGCGCCGCGTGCAGCACTTCTCAGGGCCGAACTCGCCCGCCTCGGTCTCGACGGTTTCCTCATTCCGCGCGCTGATGCGCATCAGGGAGAATACGTCCCCCCGAATGATTGCCGCCTGCAATGGCTGACGGGATTCACCGGATCGGCCGGTGTCGCGGCGATCCTGGGGGACGAGGCTTCGATTTTCGTCGACGGACGCTACACGATACAGGTGCGTGACCAGGTTGATCTTGAGGTCTTCGCCGCCCGGCATCTCATCAATGAGCCGGTATCCGAGTGGCTAAAGGAAAATCTGCGGCCCGGACAGAAGCTTGGCATCGACGCGATGCTGCATACCGTGCGGGAGGTCCGCCGTCTGCAAACCGTTTGCGAGGAGGCGGGTGCTGAACTGGTCACGCTGGATGAAAACCCGGTTGATGCTGTCTGGGAAGACCGGCCCGCAGCCCCGGTCGGGCAGGTTGCGCTCTATCCGCTGGAACTGGCCGGCAAGGCCTCAGCCGACAAGATCTCGGAGATCCAGGCCGTCCTTGCCGAAAAGAAAGCCGATGCCTGCGTTCTGACACAGCCGGACTCCATCGCTTGGCTTTTCAATATCCGTGGATCGGATGTGGATCATACGCCGCTGCCGCTTTCCTTTGCGACCGTGCCGGCCTCCGGCAAACCTTCGCTGTTCATCGATGGCCGGAAACTGTCGAACTCCGTCCGCGACGCGATTTCCGAGCTTACCGATCTCGCTGAACCGTCGGCTTTCAAGCCGGGCCTGGGCGATCTCGGCAAGTCTGGCGCGAAGGTCATGATCGATCCGGCCCTTGCAGGGATCGGGATCGCCGATGCCATCACGGAGGCCGGTGGCAGTCTGATCGAGGCGCAGGACCCGGTCCTCCTGCCGAAAGCCGTCAAGAACGAGACGGAACTGGAAGGTGCGCGAAATGCACATCTCCGGGACGCAGCCGCCTATGTGAATTTTCTGTGCTGGTTCGATGAGGAAGCGCCGAAGGGCGGGCTCGACGAGATTGCGGTTGCTGAAAAACTGGAAGAATTCCGTCGCGAAACCGGGGTCTTGAAGGACATTTCCTTTGATACGATCTCGGCGGCATCCGCCAATGGTGCGATCTGTCACTACCGCGTCAGCCGCTCGAGCAACCTGAAGGTGCCAGTGGGCAGGCCTTTCCTGATCGATTCAGGCGGTCAGTACGAGGACGGAACCACAGATATCACCAGAACCCTCGCTGTTGGCGACGTGTCGGCAGAGATGAAACGGCACTTCACACTGGTCCTGAAAGGTCATATCGCCATTTCGACAGCACGTTTTCCGGAAGGTACGAGCGGCGCGCAACTCGATACGCTCGCAAGGATCGATCTGTGGAAAGCCGGCCTCGATTTCGATCATGGAACCGGTCACGGTGTCGGGGCCTATCTCGGTGTCCACGAAGGGCCGCAGCGCATTGCCAAAACCGGCACCGTGCCCCTGAAGCCGGGGATGATCCTTTCCAACGAGCCGGGATACTACCCGGCGGGCGAATACGGCATCCGGATCGAGAACCTGGAGATTGTCACCGAGGCCCGGGATGTTCCGGGCGGCGAACGGCCGATGCTCGGGTTTGAAACAATCACGCTGGTGCCGATGGATCTACGTCTTGTCGATGTATCTCTCCTGACCGGCGGCGAGCGCGACTGGCTGAACCGTTACCACATGCGTGTGCGCGAAGAGATCGGTCCGCTTGTCGATGCGAAGCAACGGGTCTGGCTGGAGAAGGCGACAGAGGCGGTTTGAGTCCCTTGACGGTTTGGGCGGTCTCCCGGTTCACTGCCGCAGGCGTGACCACCTCTCCGGCGGGAGAGGGAAGCGGGGCGGCGCAGGCCCGGTGGTTCTGGCACCATCCCTTCCTGCGCGTTGGCCCCGGGGCCGCACGCCGTCGGCTCGCAAGGACTGCGGTGCAGGTGAGACCTTTCCGTCATTCCAGACAAGTGAGGCAAGGCCGAACGCTGATCCGGAATCCAGAAATAGGCGCGCGCCGAAGGCGCGTCATCTTTTGACTTGCGTGTTTTCGCGTTCGCTTCGCTCACGCTGACATCTGCTTTCCGGATCGGCGCGCTGCTGGCACTGCGTTTGTCCGGAAAGACTGCGATTGCGAAGCGCCTTCACTCCGGCCAAGCGCGGCGCAAACCAGGATCAGTGATGCTCTTCCTTGGTTGCCTTGATCAGGGCGGCGTTGAAGTAGCGCAAGCCTCGGACGTGCCTTGCCAGGCCGATGACTTCGGTCGCATCGCCGTGCCGGACGACGGGCAGGGTTGCCTTGCCGCAGGAATCGAAACTCTTCAGCGCGCCTTCCAGAGTGTCCGTGTCGTGGAGATAAGGACCGTCCTCACCCGGATTGAAGCTGCGGTCTTCATCGCTTTCCGACGGCGGATCCATAAAATCGCGCACTTTCACCGTTTCGCTCAGGAACTGGTGTGCGCCTTCATTGACAAAACACCCGCGCATGCCGAGTTGCCAGTGGAAATAGGACTTGCCGTGGACGGCCTGCGTCAGTCCGGTGGCTATCGAAACGGCGAGCAGCAGGGCGATTGATAGCGCGTATCCGCCGGTCAGTTCGAACACGATCACGGTTGTCGAAAACGGCGCGCCGAGAACGGCCGCTGCCACAGCACCCATGCCCAAAATGGCATAGAGGCCGTGACTGGACGCCATTTCGGGAAAGACCGAGGCCGCGATCAGGCCGAATGCGCCACCGGTCATGGCCCCAATGTACAATGACGGCGAGAAGATGCCTCCTCCGAACCGCGACGCAAGCGTGATCGCGGTTGCCGCGGTCTTCACCACAAGCAGTGTCAGCATGGTGTTGATCGTGAGTTCGTGCTTCAACGCCAGGTCGGTCGCCTCGTATCCGACCCCCAGGATTTCGGGATAAAATACACCGATTGCGCCGACAACCAGACCGCCGATGACGGGCCGGAGCCACAGGGGCATGGTGATATTGCGCGCCGTCCAGTCAGTGCCGATCAGCGCAAACTGAAAGATGATGGCCACTGCCGCACAGGTCAGCCCCAGAAGCGCGAATGCGGGGATCTCCAGATAGGACGTGATTTCGTATTGCGGGATCTCGAAAGCCGCGACATTGCCGAACCAGATCCGGGACAAAAGCGTGCCCACGACCGAGGCCAGCACGATGGGAACAAATGCGGAGACGGCGTAATGCGCCAGAACCACCTCGTGTGCAAACAAGACACCGGCAATCGGGGCGTTGAAGGATGCCGACACGCCGCTGGCAACAGCACAGGCGAGCAGCATGCGGCGGGCCGAGTCCGGCAGGTTGAAAAACTGGCACACTGCCGTTCCCAGGGTCGCGCCCAGATGCACGACCGGGCCTTCGCGTCCCGCACTGGCTCCACCGCCGAGGGAAATTGCGGTTACAAGGGCGGACCACAGACCGGCCTTGAGCGGAAGGCCGCGTCCACCATAGGCGCGCGCCTCGATGACATCGGCGACCCCGCCCGCGCGCTGATAGGGGTGATACTTGTGCAGGATCCAGCCGACAAGAAGCCCGGCCACGGCCGGTGCCAGCATGATGATCCACCAGGGTTGCTGAACAGCCGCCTGGATCGTGAGTTCTGTTGTCGTGCGCAGCCAGGGCCACTGGATAAGCCCGATCGCGGTTCTGAAGGCAATTGCGGCAAGGGCAACCAGAGCCCCGACCAAAATCGCCAGCAGCCACACAAGCGGCAGCTTGTTTGCCCTGAACTGGCGCACGTTCGGCGTTATCCAGCTTATGAGGATATCCGGTAGTTGACCCGCGGTTTCTATTATTTTGCGCATAATCAGGGCTGGAAAAACGATCACATTGCCTATTGGCGACCATTTTGCCCGAGTCGGCGTTAATGAACAGGTCTACATCTGATTCAATCTGCAAAAATCACCCTAAAGTGTACTTACGGGACCTTTTTCGGGATCTGGATGCGTCTGCCGGCTGCTTCCGGTCGTGCAAGCGCGGCCTGGGCGCTTGCGAGCGCGGCCAGGCTGGCACGAATATCAGCCGGCCAGGGAGCGACCTTTCGGGCAACCATGTCCACGTGAAGGCTCATCTGTTCCGATGTCGCCGATAGCCAGTCTTCCTCGGCGTGGCGCAGTTCCTGGAAGAAGTGGGCGCGCTTTGAATCGAAATCCAGAAGCTGGAGCGTCCCGACAACAGGCATTCCGGCGCTCAGCTCACGCCGGTAACACACATGAACCTCGGCGGTGAAAAACGACGCGCCGCGCTCCTTGAGATAGTCCGGACCCATGCCAAGCCGTTCGAAAACCTGGTCCACCGCCGTGTCGAAGAGAACGTTGTAGTAGGCCATGTTGAGGTGACCGTTATAGTCGATCCAGTCGTCCTTCACGGTCATCACGTCACTTCTGACCGGCCCGTTGCCCCATTCTGCTGTCATTCGGTGCTCCTTTGCGAAACTCTACCAACGCTCTGCTGCAAAACCCGCATTTGGCTTTGACCTTTTTGTGTTCCGCTAACATATTCACACCTGACATAATGGGCCAAGATCCGGCCCGCAGGAAGGATGGCGGTCAGCGATGGCGATCGAAGCAAATGTGATGCATTCAGACGACCCGAGCGGAAGTGTCTCGGGCGTGATCGAACGACTGAAAGCCCGGTTCGCGGACCGCTGCGCCACCTCGCAAGCCCTTCGGGAACAGCACGGTCACACGACGACATGGCTGGAGAACCAGCCGCCGGATGCGGTGGTTTTTGCGGAGACAACACAAGAGGTCGCCGAAACGGTCAAGATCTGTGCTGAAGCCAACGTCCCGATCATTCCTTTCGGAACGGGCACTTCGCTGGAAGGGCACGTGAATGCTCCCGAGGGTGGAATATCAATAGATCTCAGTCGAATGAACAGAGTTCTTGAAGTAAACTCTGAAGATCTGGATTGCCGGGTCGAGGCCGGCGTCACGCGAAAACAGCTCAACAGTTACATCAGGGATACGGGACTTTTCTTCCCGATCGATCCAGGCGCCGATGCCAGTCTCGGCGGCATGGCGGCGACGCGGGCGTCAGGAACCAATGCGGTTCGATACGGGACCATGAAAGACGCCGTTCTCGGCCTCACGGTGGTCACGGCAGACGGGAACATCATTCACACGGGCGGGCGGGCGCGGAAGTCGTCGGCTGGTTACGACCTGACGCGGCTTTTCGTGGGCAGCGAGGGAACACTCGGGATCATCACCGAGCTGACCGTCCGCCTGTACGGCCAGCCGGAAGCGATTTCGGGCGGGGTTTGTCCGTTTCCCGATGTCCAGTCCGCCTGCAATGCCGTCATCATGACGATCCAGATGGGATTGCCGGTTGCGCGGATCGAACTGCTCGACAGCATGCAGGTTCGCGCGTGCAACACCTATTCGAAGCTGGATCTTGTCGAAACGCCGACCCTCTTTCTCGAGTTTCACGGCTCGGAGGCAGGCGTCAAGGAACAGTCGGAAACCTTTTCCGCCATTGCGGATGAATTCGGAGGCGGTCCGTTTGACTGGGCAACGGTTGCAGAAGAGCGGACGAAACTCTGGGCGGCGCGGCACGATGCCTATTGGTCCGGGCGCAGCCTGAGGCCGGAGGCGCAGGTTGTTGCAACGGATGTCTGCGTACCGATTTCAAGGCTTGCCGAATGTGTCACGCAGACGGCGGACGACATCGAGGCCGAGGGCCTGCTCGCACCCATTGTCGGGCATGTGGGTGACGGAAATTTCCATGTCCAGGTGCTCGTGGATCCGAACGATCCGGACGAGATGAAGACCTGCGAAGCTTTCATAGAACGGCTCGCCGTGCGCGCTCTTGACATGGAAGGGACCTGCACGGGCGAACACGGGGTTGGCCAGGGCAAGCAGAAATACATGAAGCGTGAACACGGAGACGCACTGGAACTGATGCAGTCCATCAAAGAGGCCCTCGATCCGCACAATTTGATGAATCCGGGCAAGATCCTGCCGTAGTCATGATATTGTATCGAATCAGTTCAATAAGCTCGTTTTAACCGCGATGGTTTAAGTGTAAGGGGGTCATTGCATCTTTCCGGCCCGCTGTTTGCGATCAAGGGAAAATGCGGTTAAGTGTCCCGTGTTGGGGGCCGTGACTTTGATGAGCAAGGCGACAAGCACCAGAATGACGGAAAGTCCCAACGTGATGTAAACGGAGTTCAGGCCTTGTCTCCTTGCTCATCAAAGTCACGGCCCCCAACACGGGACACTTAACCGCATTTTCCCTTGATCGCAAACAGCGGGCCGGAAAGATGCAATGACCCCCGTACACTTAAACCATCGCGGTTAAAACGAGCTTATCGAACTGATTCGATACAATATCATGACTACGGCAGGATCTTGCCCGGATTCATCAAATTGTGCGGATCGAGGGCCTCTTTGATGGACTGCATCAGTTCCAGTGCGT
>JBCDEN010000732.1:0-2345 GCA_039179715.1 Pseudomonadota bacterium | reverse complement strand
GGATCGAGATGGGCGAGAAGGTCATTATCAACATCAAGACCTTCATGGATGGTCACCGGCCGCCGGACCGTGTCCTGCCGTCGATGTTGTAGCCCGGCGGATCGAGCGGCTTTTTGAGCAGCTCCCCGCCCGGCCTTCCTTTCCAGTTACCCGAGAAACTCTTGTGGCTTGGACAAAACCAGGCCGGCAGCGCCTGGCTGAGCCGTCTTCCGGCTCTTTTCAACTCCGCCCGGACGCGGTTTGCCCTTGAGTCTGTCGGGCAACCATTCACGGGCGGGTATGTTTCTCTTGTTTTGCCAGTAAAACGCGGTCCGGACAATCTTGTCCTGAAGCTGCAGTTCGTGCACCGGGAAAGCCGGCATGAAGCCGATGCGCTGCAGCTGTGGAACGGTGAAGGTGCCTGTCTGCTCCTGGATCACGAGCCCGGTCTCGGCGCTCTGCTGCTGGAAAGGTGCCGCCCGGGCCGCCACCTCGCCGACGCTCCGGACACGGACCGGATGAGCGTCCTTGCGGACCTCCTGCGCAAGTTGCTGGTTCCCGCCGGCGCGCCGTTTACAACACTCAATGACGAAGCTGCCGGTTGGATCTCCTCTCTCGAAACAGGTTGGAGGAATGCCGGAAAACCCTGCGAGAAACATCTTGTCGATGCTGCCGTTTCGGTTTTGACGGAGCTGCACGCGGACCAGACACCGTCTGTCCTGCTGCATCAGGACCTTCACGGCCATAATATCCTGTCCGCGGAGCGCGACCCGTGGCTGGCAATCGACCCGAAACCTCTTGCGGGTGATCCCGCCTTCGCCCTCAGCCCGATCGTGCGCAGTTTCGAGTTCGGCCACACAAGGGACGCCACCCTCTATCGCCTCGACCGATTGTCAGAAGAACTGGAGCTGAACCGGGAACGTGCACGCCTCTGGACAATCGGGCAGACCATGGCCTGGGCGTTTGACAGCTCCCATTCGGATAGGCACTTCCGGACGTGCCGCTGGCTCTTGAACGGTTGGTCCCGTTGAAGATCTTCGCGTTCTGCGTTCAAACGGTTCGAGCATCGGGCGATAAGTGTACACCCTTTGACCGCATCTCCTTTGTCTGCCGAGGAGGCGGATCGCGCGCCGCGGTGTTTCCCGCCACACGTGCGATCCAACGATGTCAGCGGGCAAAGGAGACCGGCCCTTCGGGTGATGGAATGCAGCCCACCGGCAGCGGTGCGCCGCTTGCCCGATACTAGTCGCCGTATTTGCCCCAAAGAGCGCTCTCGCCCATGCCTTCGACAAAGGCCTTGTGCGCCGCATATTCCTCGTCCGTCAATCGGGACGCCAGCGGTGCCGGCCGTTTCCTGGCATTGAAGGTTCCAAGCTCGCCTGAAACCACCGCCGTTCCGGACGAGGCAGAGACCTCTTCCTCCGGAACCAGCCCAAGGGCGGTCTGGCGGCCGCCGATCAGCTCAAGATAGACTTCCGCGAGAATTTCCGCATCGAGCAGCGCGCCGTGTTTCACACGCTTGGAGTTGTCGATGCCGTAGCGCGAACACAGCGCGTCGAGCGAATTCGGACCCGCCGGGTGCTTGCGGCGCGCGATTTCAAGCGTGTCCAGAACCTGGGTGTTCGGGATGATGCGGCGCCCGGCGCGCTCGAGCTCCGTGTTGATGAAGCCCATGTCGAAGGCGGCATTGTGGATGACCAGCGTCGCATCGCCGACAAACGCCAGAAATTCGTCGGCAACGGCGGCAAAAAGCGGTTTGTCGGAGAGGAACTCCTCGGAAAGACCGTGCACCCGGAAGGCTTCTTCCGGCATGTCGCGTTCCGGGTTGATATAGACGTGATAGGCGTTTCCGGTCGGAATGTGATTGATCAGCTCGACGCCGCCGATTTCCACCAGACGATCGCCGCCGCGCGGGTTAAGGCCTGTCGTTTCCGTGTCGAAGGATATTTCGCGCATGTTTCGCCTTTCACTGCCTTGCCCAGTGTGCCGCGTCTGGCGCGCGGTGCAAGCAGGCCGGCCGGTTTTCCCCGGTCATCACCGGTTCGTGTGCGTGTTGCGGACCTCTGACAGAATTTCGTCGACCCTCCTTTGGGCGGCTTCGATCCCCAAACCGGTGTCGATCAGGAAGTCCGCCTTCTCGCGCTTGACCGCATCCGGCACCTGTTTGGCCAGGATCGCTCGAAAACGCTCCTCGCTCATGCCGTCGCGCGACAGGACACGCTGGCGCTGTATGTCCGCGTCCGCCGTGACCACGACAACAACGTCGACCCGGTGTTCGCCGCCGGTTTCGAACAGGAGCGGAATGTCCATCCAGCCGCGCAAGATCAAGGAAGGTCCGCTCTTCCTCGCGAACCAGCGGATGGACG
>JBCDEN010000761.1:0-2205 GCA_039179715.1 Pseudomonadota bacterium | reverse complement strand
TGGTTCGGCATCATCACCGTTGTCGGAGCGGAAATCGGCCTGTTGACGCCGCCGCTCGGCATTTCCTGTTTCGTCATAAAGGCCACGCTGAACGATCCGCGCATTTCGCTGAAGGATGTTTTTGTCGGGGCTTTCCCGTTTGCGCTCGTCATGCTGGTCGTGCTGGTTGCGCTGATCCGCTGGCCGTCGCTGAGCCTGGCTATCCTGAACTAGAAGGTGTCCCATGCGTCACGTCACAAAAGACAACATAACCGATGTTTTCATGGGGTATTTCGGCCCGGATACCGATCCGCGCCTCAAGGAAATTCTGAAAAGCCTGGTCACGCATCTGCACGACTTCGCTCGCGAGACCAGGCTCACGCACGCGGAATGGCGCAAGGGAATCGAGTTTCTCGAGTGGGCCGGAGACATTTCGGACAAGGAGCGTCACGAATTCGTTCTCCTGTCCGACGTGCTCGGCCTGTCATCGCTGGTGGACATGCTGCACTCAGAACCGCGCGGGACCTCCTCGAGCGTGCTTGGCCCGTTTCACATAACGGGTTCGCCGCCGCTGGAAATCGGCGGAGATCTGCGGCAGGACTTCGACGACCAGGTTCTGGTGGCCTCCGGGACGGTCAAGGACGAGAACGGCGATCCGATCGAAGGCGCTGAACTTGATATCTGGCAAACGGCACCCAACGGGCTTTATTCCAGCCAGGATCCGGACCAGGACACCTATTCGTTCCACGGCATCCAGACGACGGGCCCGGATGGCCGCTACGGCTTCACGACGGTCAAGCCGGTGAGCTACACGGTGCCGAGCGATGGACCGGTTGGGCAGATCCTGGAGGCGAGCGGACGGCATCCCTGGCGCCCGTCTCATCTGCATTACATCGTGACGGCGCCGGGGTTCCGTCCGCTCGTAACGGAGATCTTTCCCGACGATGATCCCTATCTCGATCAGGACACGGTCTTCGGTGTGCGCGAAGATCTGGTGATGACCTATGTGGAAAAGCCGGCCGGCTCGTTCCCGCCGGAAGGCTACGTGCTGTCGGGCAAGGTGGATGGGCCCTGGCTGCTCGCGGATTTCGATCTGGTCCTTGTGCGCGACGGGAGCTGATCCGGCTTTTTCCGTATCTTATCCAAAAGGCTCCTCTTCCCGAGGTGCGGGGGATGGGCGGCGCGTTCCTGGAACATGCTGCCCATCCCTCGAAACGGGATCCGGCTTGTTTCTCGCACTTGTCGTCCAGGTTTGCCGTGAAAGCGGCAAGACCGGGACCCAGTACCCCCGTGGCCGAAGAAAAAAGGAGATTCGGGTGGTTACCGGGTTCCGGCCTTCCGCTGCGCTTCAGCCGGAATGACAGGATCAGTGACGGGAGATCACCTTGCGAGATCCATTTCGGGTTATGCCGGACCGGATTGGCTCAGGTCCCGCAATGACCAAGGCGCAAGGCAATGGCGGCACTGCGACGTCACTTAATCCTGAGGAAGGCTGGAGGCCTGTCTCGAAGGATGAGCGGCGATGCCCGGCGTACTTGGCCTATCCTTCGAGACGGACCTCCGGTCCTCTTCAGGATGAAGCAGCGGACGGAGACGGCTCCCGCGATCCGCTCCAGGATCGGGGGAGAGATTTGCGCTTCAAACAGGTTCGCACGGGGCCTTCATGTTTGAACGCGGGCGCATTTGCGGATACGCGCTCCGAGCCTGTCGAAAAACGCTATTCGGCGGCTTCCACAGAGAAGTGCTTTTCCAGGAATGCGCCGGTGTTGCGGTAGTGGTCGAGCAGCAGTCTGCAGGCCAGGTCCGTGTTCCTGTCGACGGCCGCGTTCATGATGTCGCTGTGTTCCCTGCCGATGTCGCGGGCCGAATAGTTGAGGGCCTGCCCGGCAAGGTAGCGGTAGCGGATGTTGAGGTCGTAGAGCTGGTTGCAGAATTTCAGCAGAACAGGCGAATGGCAGCCGTTCAAAAGGTTCATGTGAAAGGCCTTGTGCAGCTCCTCGAAGCGCTCCACGTTGGCGCGCGGCTCGCGCATCATGCGATGGTGACTGATGACAAGCCTGTCCTCCCAGGCGTGGTCCGCGTTCATGAGGCTTTCCCGCAAGGCCATTCACATGAACCTTTTGAACGGCTGCCATTCGCCTGTTCTGCTGAAATTCTGCAACCAGCTCTACGACCTCAACATCCGCTACCGCTACCTTGCCGGGCAGGCCCTCAACTATTCGGCCC
>JBCDEN010000591.1:0-3185 GCA_039179715.1 Pseudomonadota bacterium | reverse complement strand
GAAGGGGGCAACATTTTGTTGTCTCCAGTCTCCCGCGTAGCTGACTGTCTTCAGGACTTGGCACGTGTGCAGCAAGTTTCAGCTGATCCATGGCGGTCCGAGTTCTGATCCGTTCATTCGTTTTCGGGCAGTCCGCATATAGGGTGGGTTCTGCCGCGTCCCAAGATTGTTGACCTAAAGCGGATTAAAGAAATTTGCAACGCACGAATGAGCGCAGGCCTTTGCCTCACGGCCCTTCATCAACGCGCTGGCGCAAATCGTCCTTGATTTCGTCACGTGACGCGAGACGCTTGAAGACGCGCCGCCCGAACCACAAGCCGAAAACGAGCAGGAAAAACCCGAGCGTCGGTCCGAAGGGCGGAGGAACCAGAACCACGGCCAGCATGCCGGCAAGGGCAAAGCCTATCTGGATCAGAAACCGGATCGTCTGTGCACCCATTGCGCCCTCTCCTTGCCTTGGCCGGGCTCACCCCGGAGAGACCACCGGGCACAGATCCGTGCTGCGATTCTCTCCGGCCAAGCTTGCAATCAACCATAGCATCCCCGACAGTGACCGGGACTTTGTTCTCCAACTCCGTCGCGGATACTCATGCAATTCAGGCTCCCGCTTCTCTATCTAGCGTTTTGCCTTCTCCTGGCACCGGCCGGACAGGCGCAGGACATGGGCGAAAAGGTTCTAGGCGAAAGCATCTACGTTCCGGCCTATTCCAGGATTTTTTCCTATCCGCAGCGCTCCGACCTGCTCGCGGCGACCCTTGCCGTTCACAATGTCGACCCCGACACGACGATCACGCTCACACGGGTGGACTATCACGGCGAGGACGGCAAGGTGCTGCGTACCCTGCTTGACGCACCGCTTGCACTCGGCCCGTTCCAGTCAAAGACAGTGCTCATTCCCATCAACGACACAAGTGGCGGCGTCGGTGCGAATTTCATTGTCATGTGGACATCGGACGCTCCGGCACTGAGCCCGATCGCCGAGGCGATCATGACCAGCGGCAGCGGTGGTCCGGGACCATCCTTTACCACCAGAGGACGGGTGATCAAACGACGGCGCGCGGAATGAGCCGCCCTGCGCCTTCCCTGGCGGCGGCGTGACCGGCTTGCCGACCTAACCCGAAATCCGCTCGATTTGCGCGCCGCAGCGGGTCAGCTTGTCTTCCAGCCGCTCAAAGCCGCGATCCAGATGATAGACCCGGTTGACGGTCGTCTCGCCCTCCGCGGCGAGGCCTGCAATGACCAGGGAGACCGATGCTCTCAGATCCGTTGCCATGACCGGTGCACCGCGCAGCTCGGATACGCCGTCGATGAGCGCCGTGCGGCCATCGACCTGGATCTGCGCGCCCAGCCGGGCGAGTTCCTGCACGTGCATGAAGCGGTTTTCGAAGATCGTCTCGGTGACCCGGCTCGTGCCGCCCGCCTTGGTCATCAGCGCCATGAACTGCGCCTGCAGGTCCGTCGGGAAGCCGGGGAATGGTTCGGTCGTGACATCGACGGGCTGAATGCCGTTGCCGTTCCGGTAGACCTTGAGACCCTCGTCCGTCTGGGTGATGTCGGCACCGGCCAGCCGCAACGTGTCGAGAGCGCTTTCCAGAAGATCGGAGCGCGCGCCCTGCAGCAGCACGTCGCCGCCCGTCATCGCGACCGCCATGGCATAGGTGCCCGTCTCGATGCGGTCGGGCACCACGGCATGGTGGGCACCGTGAAGCCGGGAGACGCCCTGGATGCGGATGATCGAGGTTCCCGCGCCCTCGATCTTCGCACCCATGGCCTTCAGGCAATTGGCAAGATCAACCACTTCCGGCTCGCGCGCGGCGTTGACAAGTTCCGTCTCGCCGGCTGCCAGCGCCGCCGCCATCATGATCGTGTGGGTCGCGCCGACCGACACTTTCGGGAATTCGACGCGGGCGCCCTTCAGCCCCCCCGGTGCGCTGACAACCACATAGCCGCCCTCGATCTCGATATCGGCGCCAAGCGCGGCAAGGCCGTCAATGAAGAAGTCGACCGGGCGCGTGCCGATGGCGCAGCCGCCCGGCAGCGACACGCGTGCCTCGCGCATGCGCGCGACAAGCGGTCCGATCACCCAGAAGCTGGCCCGCATCTTTGAGACAAGTTCATACGGCGCGGTCGTATCGACGATTTCGCGGGCGGTCAGGTTCAGTGTCTGGCCGGAGAGATCGTTCTGGCCACTGCGCTTGCCATTGACCGAATAGTCGACGCCGTGATTAGAGAGGATCTGCATGAGCTGCGCCACGTCGCGAAGCCTCGGAACGTTGGACAGCGTCAGTGTTTCGTCCGTCAGCAGCGAGGCGATCATCAGGGGCAGCGTCGCATTCTTCGCGCCCGAAATCGGAATGACACCGTTCAGTTCCGCGCCGCCGACGACCTTAATGCTATCCATATGAAACCCCGCATCCGGCCGCCTTTTGCAAACGGCCGTCCCATTTGAAGACATGAACACCAAACCTGCGGTCTACACACAAGTTGCGGCTCACGCAAGGCAGCGCTGCGTCCGTGATCGGGCCTTTTCGGGGCAGGGGAAACCGCGTCCGGCGTGACGCGGGAGATTTCAGTTGCCCTTCCTGGCCTTCGCGGCGGCTTTGCGGCGGCGGAGATTTGCCCTGAGAGCCTCGGCAAGACGCTCTTCCTTCAAGGAAGCGGGTTTCGTTTTCGCGGCGGTTTCAACGGGCTTGTTAGCCTGTGCAGCCGGCCCACCAGCTTCCTGATCTTTTTTGTCTTTTTCACTCATCTACCGGCCAAGAGCCCTGTCTGATACCTTGCTTCGGCGTCCGGGCGACGCCCCTCACCCAGCGGTGCGAACACGGGAAGAAGGGGCAGTCATCCGCAGTTCCGGTTTTTGTTCAATGGCCGGTTATTCTGCCGGGTACCGGGTCCGGATCAAGCCCGTGCAAACGTGGTTGAAGCTTCTTCAGAAACCCCACGAGTGTCCACCAAAAAAATCGCAAACACAGCTTGCGTCCCCGGGGCTGTTGTGGCAAAAGCGCCCTCATTCCGGGCGGCACGGTCGACCGGGACAGCGTCACGCGTCTGAAACCGCAGCTTTCTCTAAAGCCAGCCGGACGCCGGGCACCTTCAAAACCGCCCATATGCTGCCGTAGCTCAGGGGTAGAGCACTCCCTTGGTAAGGGAGAGGTCGAGAGTTCAAATCTCTCCGGCAGCACCAT
>JBCDEN010000776.1:0-2134 GCA_039179715.1 Pseudomonadota bacterium | reverse complement strand
GTCGCCATGTTGCGGATGGCCGGCCCGCCGATCTGCCGTGCGACCGGATGCAGGAAGGATACCTCTGACGAACCGAGAACGTCGCCCATCGTCGCAGCTGCACCGATCACGACACGAGCGCCGTCCGCCCTTATGCCGCGCAGCGACGTCATGCTGCGCAACCGGACGATTTGAGGGGCGGAAGGTTCGCCGTAGTTCACGCTTCGCATCACGAGCGTTCCGCCGCCCAGGAAAACAGCCTGACCGGCGCTGCTTGCCGCGGCCTCCTGAAGCGTGTCGACCGTCGTCACCGTTACCATGCGCTACGCCTCCACCCCGATATGTTCTGCAATTGCCTTGAAGCCGGCGACATAGATGCCGTTGCCGACCAGATCCGCCAGTTCCCTGTTCCGACCCTTGGGCGTGTCGAACCGGCTTTCCCATTCCCACATGGTCCAGTCCTCATCCGTCACCGGAAACAGGCGCACATGAGCCACGTAGTTGAAGAGCGGGATCGGCGTGTCCAGCAGGCAATAGGAAAAGCTCTGCTCCAGGTCCGACATGGTCAGCAGCTGCTCGCGCAGTTCCGATCCGTCCTGAAGCCTGAACCGGCGCACCGCTCCAACCCTGTCGGAGCTTTCTCCCCGCTCCATCTGGCTGGTGGCGACGGCCGGATGCCAGCGGTCGTGGCCGTTGAAGTCGCGCAGGACGTCCCACACGGCGTCTGCCGGTGCCTTTAAAACTGTGCTGCGCAGAACCTTGACCACGACCGCTTCGCTTTCGATTACTTGAACTTCATGTCGTTCGGGTCGAACGTGGTGACCTGGGCGTACATCAGGCCGTCCCGCGTTACGTAGGCATCAGCGCCCTTGTAAGGCTCGGCAAGGAAGTCGGCTTCCACGCGCCAGGACACATTGACGGTGTCGCCGATCGTCTTGACTTTCTCGGCGATGAAAGTGGCGCCCTTGAACCCGCCCTCTTCGCGCGGCTTGCAGAAGCCCGCAAAGACGTCACCGATGTTTTTCCGGCCTTCGATCCACACCCCGTTCGGCAATATGAACAGAACTTCTTCGGGGTATTGCGCCATCAGCCGGTTCCAGTCACAGGCGTTCAGCGCCTCGATATGCTCAAACGTGACAAGTTCGGCATTCGGTTGCACAACAAGCGGCGGCAGGTCCTGAGCCATGGCGGCCGTTGCCACGAAACCAAATCCTATTGCACCCAATACAGTCCGGTATGTCATTGTCTTTCCTCCATATTTGACAACGAAACCTTGCACTTACCCCCCGAAATGCCTCTTCAGGGCATCAAAGCCGCCCTGAAAGACATTCGTCCCGATCCCGCTAACGAGATCATCCTCGTTTTCCGGATCGCATTCGAATTCCGCCGACCACTCGATGAAACTGCGGTCTCCTTCGGTCACCGGTGTGAGACGAAGCGTGGCGATGTAGTCGCTGAGCGGCATGGGCCCCTCGAGCATCGAATAGCTGTAGAAAAGGTCGTAGTCCGACAGGCCGAGCAACTGCTCGCGGATATTGTCGCCGTTCTGCAGATTGAAGTTCCGGATACAGCCGACCTTGTCCGCGGGCAGCGCATCCTCAATGCGGCTCTCCCTTATCCGTGGGTGCCACTTGGGCAGGCCATTGAAGTCCCGGATCCGTTCCCAGACCTTGGCTGCCGGCGCGTTGATCACCGAGGACGTGTAGACCCGGGCCATTATTTGCTCTCCTTGGAGGAGCCGCCGGACCCTTTCGGCTTGTCATCGGTCTTCAGACGTTTCATTTCGTTGGCCGCGCGGGTCATGTCGTTGGCTGTTCGCATGACATCGGACTTGGCAAGGTTGGAGCCGTCGATGCCTATATCGCTGAGCAGACTGTCGACCATCGGGGCCTGGACCCGGTAACGCAGCGCCGAGTTGATGACCTCGTCGGTCGGACTGCTGCCGCCTCCACCACCGCCGCCTCCGGCTGTGCTGCCATTGCCGTCGGCCCAGCCGAGACCGCCCGAACCATTGCCGCCGAGCTGCATGATCTTGATGTCGTTGATCTTCTCAAGCGGCTTGACGGATGCGGCGACGATACCTTCCACATGCTCCAGCATCTTGCGCTTGAACAGGGAATGCCGCGCGCTGTCCGTGAGCACGTTTTCCGCTTCG
>JBCDEN010000447.1:0-4229 GCA_039179715.1 Pseudomonadota bacterium | reverse complement strand
CGTCAGCGTGCTTGACCGGGCAGGAAGCCCGCTCCGCGCACTCTTCCTAACGGGATTTCGCCATTTCGCATGCCATTTCAGTCTCATTTATGGGTCCATCACCTAGACCGGGAATTCATTGTGCCGCGCGGTTAACAAATCGCTGACCGACAAACCCCGTTTTCCCGTCATATTCAACGCCGCACCACCATTTGCCGCATTCATTGAAACTGACCGTGGTGTTGCCCGGGATGACGGCGATGATCTCGCTGTTCCGCTTTTCTGAAAGGCGCATGTTGACCGCGGCCGTGGTCTTGCCTGAATTCGGATAAGCGCTGATGTCTTGCGCCGGCTCGGCCTCAATCGCTGACGGGCTGGCCGCTGTGGCATTCAAGACTGCATCAGGGCTGTTGTTCGCCGCAACGGCCTCATCAACCCGCGCGACCGGGCGTTCAGACTGTGTATCGGCGGTTGCCGGACGTAAATAGGCCGGGATAGTGAGGCCTGCTGACGGACTTGAGACGAGAACGGCCGCATTGGACACAGCGTCCGCAATCGCCGCCTGGTCGGGCGCTGCCTGCGGATAGACCGGGGCGGCGGAAACAGCGCCGGCACTTGCCAGTGTTTGCGATATGCCCGTATTCCCCGAAGCAAAGGCAAGTCTCAACCGGTCTTTGGCCTCGGCGATCTGTTGCGGTGTTGCCGGGTTGAACGGTTGCGCGGTCGCGGCGCTTTCCTGACCGCTAAGCGGTGATCCACCAACTGCAACCGTTGGCACGGCAGCAGCGACCAATGGCGGCTCCGCAACGATCAGTTCGGTTGAAACGGGACGTGTTGCCGGTTCGTCCGCAAGCATCATGTCCGGAAGGCCGAGCGCCAGTGCAGCACCGCCGGCCACTCCGACAAGCAATGTGCCGGCGATCAGTGTTCTGAAACGCCGGCCGCTGAACTGTCGACCCTTAAGAGGTGGTGTCCGCAGGTTCTTCTTCGCCGACCGGCTCACGACATCCGAGATCTTTTCCCTGTCATCCGTTTTGCGCAGAACGCCAGGAATCTCGAACGGACCGTCGTTTGGATCGTCAGCCAGGCTCGGTTTTTCCGGGGACGTATCATCCGTCTGATGTGCTGCAGCATGCAATTGCAGGATCTTCGAGGCGAGCTTGCCCGGGTCGATCTTCCTGAGCGACCTGCGGAACTCTGCATTCGAATGCTCTTGCCCGATCACCTTGAAATCACGTTTCGCCTGGATCTGCTTTCCGGTACTTTCATGCCGATCTGACGGAATGGCGCATGAATTGGCTGGCGCGGTTACTGGATACATCTGGCCCTCCTGTTGATGCGGTTCGGGCATGCGCAATGCGGTCACCTGATTTTGGTAATATGGCATTAACCTTTGTTAATGCGTCCTCACACGGGCCGGATTGCGGCGACACTGGGGAATTTACCGTCAATTTTGACGAGCTTGTGATCTCGGAAAGAGACGGGGACAGCCGCGTTTGCAAATGCATAACCTGTCTTTGTCATGCTTGAATGCGGCCAGGCATGCAGGGATTCCGTGCCGGAGGCCAGAAACGCATCGATGAACGGGCAGGAAACGATGAAACGCTGGGTGATCTGGAAAGCTGTTGGAGCCGTGGTGGGACTGGGCACCTTGCTGTCCGCAGCTTTCGCGCAGGAACCGAAGCAGCAGGAGCTTCGGATCGGTTTCATGGCCACCTTGTCCGGTCCGGCCGCGATCTTCGGAGAACACATGCGCGACGGCTTCATGCTCGCCGTCAACCAGTCGAACGGTGCGTTGGGGGGCATGCCAACGAATATTCTCGTTGTCGACGACAAACTGGACCCGGATCACGCTGTGAAGGAAGTCACGAAACTGATCGATGAGAACGGCATCGACCTGCTGGTCGGTGTCAACTTTTCAAAAATCATGCTTGCGGTCCATGATCCTGTCGTGCGCTCCAGAACCCTGTTCATCGGGACAAGCTCCGGACCCGCACCCATCGCCGGGCGCAATTGCAGCCGGTATTTCTTTTCCACCGCGGCACAGGACGACCAGGTTCACGAGACCATCGGGCGCTATGCCAGCCTCAAGGGATACCAGCAGGTCGTGACCATTGCGCCGGACTACGAGGCGGCGCGTGACGCCATTTCAGCGTTCCGGCGGCATTTCAAGGGACAGATCGCGCGCGAGATATTCCCGAAGCTGGGACAGACCGATTTCTCGGTAGAGTTCGACCAGATCGCCGAGATAGAACCCGACGCCATTTATGCGTTCATGCCGGGCGGGATGGGCGTGGAACTCGTCAAGCAGTTCCAGACTTCCGGGATGAAGGGCATTATTCCGTTCCTGTCCTCCAAGACGGTCGATGCGGTCACCCTGCCTTACACGAAGGAAATGGGCGAGGGGCTTTTCTCTGCCGCGCACTGGGCGCCCAATCTGGACAATCCGGCGAACAAGCGTTTCGTGCGCGAGTTCCGCAGGGCCTACAATTATGCGCCGTCCACATATGCGGCACAGGGATACGACGCTGCGAAACTCATTCACTTCGCGCTGGAACTCACCGGCGGCGCCAAGGACAATGAAGCCATGCTGTCGGCGATCAACGCCGCGCCTTTTGAAAGCGTGCGCGGGGATTTCAGGTTCAATTCCAACCAGTTTCCGATCCAGGACTTTTATCTGGTCGAGGGCGTGCGCCGGACCAGCAGGCTCTACGAAATGGAAGCTGTCGCAAGGGTCTTCGACGATGTCGGCGATGCGTTTTCCGGTTCCTGCCGGATGTGATCCTCGAGCCGCAACCGATCGGGGTTCGCACTTCTGAAACGGGCAGTCCAAAAATATCAGACAAGCATATTGTATTCAGGACCGGGCGGTCCATATTAACGTCATGTCCAACGCAGCACGCCAAGCATCCGACCAGAAAACCCGTACGCCGGGCCCCGGAAGACCGCGGAATTTCGACGAGGCATCCGCTCTCGAAGCTGCATTGCTGGTCTTCTGGCAAAAGGGCTACGAAGCAACATCGCTGGACGACCTGACCAAGGCAATGAGCCTGAGCAGATCGAGTTTCTACGCAGCCTTTGACAGCAAGCAGGCGCTGTTCCGGCGCGCTCTGTCGCACTATTCCCGCAACGGTTTGCAGAATTTGAAAAACGTGGCCGTTACTGCGGATGGAAACCCCGTGGATGCCATGATGCAGGCGCTGTCCAATCCCCAGGGCGGCGTGAAGGGCTGCATGCTGATCAACTGCGTCACCGAACTTGCACCGCATGATGAAGGCGTTGCTGAGATCGGACGCAGGCATCTGGAAAAGATCGAGGAAATCTTTGCGGAGGTTCTCGACCCTGAAAACCCTGACGCCGTGCGCGCAAGGGCAAGGGCTCTTTCTTCGCTCGCAATCGGGACTCTGGCGCTTCGAAAAGCCGGATATCCTGCAGATCGGATCGCAGACACACTGAAACAAGCAAAGGTCATTCTTCCGGACTGACGGACCCTCTCGATGAGCGGGGTCCCGACCGGCGCAAATACCTGACGAACAAATATGGACTAAATGGTCCGTAATTCGGTGACGTACATTCCTCCGATATTGAAAAGGAACTGAAAATGTCTGTTCAAAAGCTGTTCACGCCTGCAAGGGCCGGGTCGGTCGAACTCCGGAACCGCATTGTCATGGCGCCCCTGACGCGCAACCGGGCAAGAGCCGAAGACGATGCTCCGTTCGAACTCCACGCAGAATATTACGGTCAGCGCGCCGGGGCAGGGCTGATCATCACCGAAGCGTCACAGATCTCGCCCCAGGGCAAGGGATATGCCTGGACACCGGGCATACATTCCCCGGCTCAGATCGAGGGATGGAAAAAGGTGACCGATGCCGTCCATGCCAAGGGCGGCAGGATTTTCATTCAACTCTGGCATGTCGGCCGGATCTCCCACCCTGTCCTGCAGCCCGGTGGTGTGGATCCCGTTGCGCCGTCCGCGATAGCGGCGAACTCAAAGACATTCGACGGCTCCCAGTTCGTTGACACGCCGATGCCGCGCGCACTGGCAGCAGAGGAGATCCCCGGCATCGTGGAAGATTATCGCAAGGCGGCTGAAAACGCGAAAAGAGCCGGTTTCGATGGTGTCGAAGTGCATGCGGCGAACGGCTACCTGATCGACCAGTTCCTGCGCGACGGATCGAACAGGCGTGAGGACACCTATGGCGGTTCGATTGAAAACCGGACCCGTTTTCTGAAAGAAGTCATGGACGCGG
>JBCDEN010000670.1:0-2726 GCA_039179715.1 Pseudomonadota bacterium | reverse complement strand
TTGCCCCGCACCGTTTCCCAGAACCCGGCCCCGCCACCGACGCCCATTTCGGCAAGGCGATCCTTGACCGCCTCGAAGGGCAGGTCATGAACCAGCCGGGCGTTGAGGCTCTTGAGTTCTTCCGGGTCGAACTTGGCTGACGATCTGGACACGCTGGCAAGGTCGAATTTCTCGATAAGCGCGGTCATGTCGGGAAGCGGTTCGACCGCCTGGCTGGTTCCCGTCAAAACGGCCAGCGAGGCCACCGACATCGGTTCCAGCCCGGCCTCTCTCAAGGACCCGATGGACAGGGCTCCCTTGCGCTTCGACAGCCCCTCGCCGTCGCGCGTGGTGAGCAGATTGTGATGGCCGAAGACCGGAGCCCTGGCGCCAAGCGCTTCGAAGATGGCGATCTGGACGCCCGTGTTTGCAACATGGTCCTCACCGCGGATCACATGCGTCACGCCCATGTCGACATCATCAACGATCGACGGCAGCGTATAGAGATAGGTGCCATCAGCGCGGATCAGCACCGGATCGGACAGAGACGCCAGATCGACGGACTGGCTGCCCCGGCAAAGGTCCTCCCAGGCGACATCGGTCCTGTGTGTTTCAAACGGGTCGCCGTCATGATTTGGCAGCACGAAGCGCCAGTGCGGTTTGCGGCCTTCGTCCTCGAACGCGGCACGCTCTTCGGATGTCTGCTTGAGGCCGGTGCGGTCATAGACGGGCGGTCTTCCGAGCGCCCGCTGCCGCGAGCGGCGGCGTTCGAGTTCGTCCGGCGTTTCGTAGCAGGGATAAAGAAGACCGGCGTCTTTCAGCCTCTGCGCCGCTGCGTCATAACTCGGCACCCGCTCCGACTGGCGCTCGATCACGTCCGGTTCGATGCCCAGCCAGCGCAGATCCTTCTCGATAGACGCCGCATATTCGGCTTTCGACCGTTCAAGGTCGGTGTCGTCGAAACGCAGGATGAAGCGGCCGTTTTCTTTCCTGGCGAAGAGCCAGTTGAAGAGCGCGGGACGGCTGTTGCCGATGTGAATGTGGCCGGTCGGGGACGGCGCAAAACGAACAGTTACAGTCATGGCGCCTGAGTTAGCTCCTGAAACGGAGGACGGCAACCGAAAAGTGCGCTCAGCCCGCACCATCGGGTCTTGCGCGATAGGCGCGCGCGGTCAGGGAAAGGATTGCGACGAAGACGACGCAATACAAGCCCATGCCCGTGATCTGAAGATCCAGTGCAACGCCGATATCGATCAGCCAGCCAACCAGAAACGGCCCCGCAGCCGAGGCGAAAACCATGATGGAAAAGGCCATCGCACGAATCGCTCCCATGTGGCGCGTGCCATAGACTTCCGGCCAGAAGGACCCGACCAGCGTTCCGTTGAAACCGTTGCCGATGCCGACAAGGCCGAGAAAAACGAAGGCCGCCACTTGCGCATGAACATTTGCCAGGACAAAACAGGCAACGCAGAGCGGCAGGAGCGTATAGGGCAGCAGCTTTCTTGCCGAAAACCTGTCGATCAGCGGACCAATGACAAGCGAGGCGGCCACCACGCCGCCCGCCATGAACAGGAACGCGCTGACGAAGACTTCCAGCGACCAGCCGCGCAGCTCCACCAGGTAGACCTGGTGAAACAGGATCGCCGTGCCGATGAATGCAGGTGCGTTGATGCCGCACGAGACCAGCCAGAAGCGGGCATCGCGAACCACTTCGCCGCGCGTCCATTGCCTGCCCTCAAGCTTGAGTGACGCGACTTCCGCCTTTGACGGGATGCGATCCTTTGCCAGCAACCAGTAAAGGACCGGAAGCGCGGCGCAGACCAGCACCAGTGCGGCGGCATACCAGGCACCACGCCAGCCGATCACGCCGCTCAACAGGACAAAACAGAACGGGAAGATCGCCTCGGCCGTTGGAAAGCCGAGCATCGCGATGGAGACCGCCCTGCCGCGCTGCGCGGAAAACCACCGTCCCGCCGTGGTGATGGATGTATGGGTCATCATGCCCTGGCCGCACAGGCGCAAACCGAAGAATGCCAGGGCAACCATCCAGACCGCGAAGGCATTCGCCAGGGCAACACAGAACAGGGCGAAACTGACGACGACGACCATCGCGATTTTCTGCGCCGGGAAATGATCGAGGCTCTTGCCCACATAAGGAAGCGTAAGGGCGCTGCCGAGGGTCGCCAGCATGTAAAGCATCCCCAGGTCGCCATGACTCAGGCCGAATTCGGCGCGCAGGTCACCGGCCGACAGCGAAATGAAAAATGTCTGGCCAAAACCGGAAAACGTGGCGAGCAAATAGCTCGCGGACAGCCAGCGCGCATTGTCGCGCAGGAAAGCAAAATAAGACATATGGGCCAAGCCGATTGCCCGAAACGGGCCCGAAGGAATGGAACGGCTCCGGTGAGGCCTTATGTGCGATCCCGGAACCGGTTCGTGATGGGATACCGGCGGTCTTTTCCGAAATTCCGCTCGGTTATCTTGACGCCGGGGGGTGCCTGGCGCCGTTTGTATTCGGCAATATAGAGCAAATGCTCAATTCTGTGAATCAAGGCACGGTCGTGGCCGCGTTTCTCGATCTCGCTGACGGACATTTCCTCTTCGACAAGACATTCCAGAATGTCGTCGAGCGCGTCATAGGGAGGCAGGGAATCCTGGTCCGTCTGGTTTTCCCTGAGCTCGGCCGTGGGCACCTTGGTGATGATGTTTGACGGGATCACCTCGCCTTCCGGTCCACGCAGGCCGGA
>JBCDEN010000747.1:0-2264 GCA_039179715.1 Pseudomonadota bacterium | reverse complement strand
GCACTTCATACAATAAAGACTTCGGGGTCCGCAATGTCGGCAAACACATAATCCGACAGGTTTGACGCGACTTTTTGGCCTATCCGCGACGAAACGGGCTGCCGTGGCAGGTTTTTCCCGGCCACAGCGGTCAGGCCGCGTTCGACGTCCCGGCCAGACCGGCTGCGCGCAGCACCTCGTCCTGGCGCCGGCGAACCCTTTCCGCCTCGAACCCTTCGATCTGCTCGTTGAACAGCTGAAAGAAGTTCAGCTGGGCGCGCAGGTGCAGGAAGACGCCGCCAAGCCCGATGGCCGCGCGATCCATGAAGACGAATTCCTGCGGCACCGTGACGGGGCCAAGCTGCTTGAGCGCGGAATGCACCTTGAACGCTTCTTTCCGGCCGTATTCGGCAGCGGAGACGCCATCCGCGATCGATCGGACCCGATCGCTCAGAAGCGGTCCGTAAATGAAACGCGCCCAGATGTTGAGAACCTCGATGACGTCCTTCTTGAGGTTCCTGAATCCCCAGCGTTCATAGGCAGACACGACCCGGTCGTTGTCTTCTTCCAGCAGGCCGAGATAGAGATTGACCACGCCTTCGACAAAGGATTCCGGGAACACGCGGATACAGCCATAGTCGAGCAGATTGATCCCGGCCGGGCGTTCTTCCTGTTCGAACACGGTGTAGTTTCCAAGATGCGGATCGCCGTGGATGACGCCATAATGGCTGAACGGATGCCACCAGGCGTGGAACATGGTTTTCGCCAGGTGATTGCGGTCTTCCTGATCATGTTCCTTGTAATCGAGCAGCGGTTTGCCCGTGAGCCAGCCCATGGTCAGCAGCCGGCGCGTTGACAATTCGTCGATGACCGTCGGCACGCGGATCTGCTCGTAACCGGCCAGGATTTCCTGATACATCGCGATATGCGCCGCCTCGCGTGCATAGTCGAGTTCCTCGCGCACCCGCGCGCTGATTTCCTTCGCGATTTCGCGCGTGTCGATGGCCGGACTCATGCGCCTGTGCAGCGAAAACAGCATTTGCAACTGGGAGAGGTCCGCTTCCACGGCAGATGCCATGTCCGGATACTGCAGCTTGCAGGCCAGCACGCGTCCGTCGTGGGCGGTCGCCCTGTGCACCTGTCCGAGTGACGCGGCTGCTGCCGGCTCACGGCCGAATTCGGCAAACCGGCTTTGCCAGTCCGCCCCGAGTTCGGCGCGCATGCGGCGCTTCACAAAGGCCCAGCCCATCGGGGGAGCGCTTGCCTGCAGCTTTGCAAGCTCGGTGGTGTATTCTGGCGGCAGGGCATCTGGAATGGTTGCAAGAAGCTGGGCAACTTTCATGAGCGGCCCTTTGAGTCCGCCCAGGGCTTCGGCGAGTTCAGCCGCGTTCTTGGCGTTGTCGAGATTCATGCCGAAGAACCGCGCCCCGGCGAATTTCGCGGCAATGCCGCTCATGTTCGTGCCGACCTTGGCATAACGCCCCATCCGGGCGGTGAACCTGTTGCTTTCGCGGTCTTTTGTCTGAGCCATTCGGCAAGCTACTCCCTGCAACTGACCTGTTTTGTGCCATCCGGCCGGAAATCAATATCCCAACACATATGACCTACGGCAAAGAAATCCAGCTGGACCAGTCGGCAAATCACCGCGCCGCGAACTTAGATGCGCTCGAGCACGGCGGCAATTTCATCCCTTGCCGCGATCATGCCCTTGTAATCCAGGTGGTCTTCATTCAGCTCAATCAGCTGGTCTCGAAGGTCCGACGCGATGCGTTTCCGGTCGTCCTGTTCCGCCAGCTTCGCCAGAGGATCATGATGTATGCGGATCGTGAAGAGGATATCTCCGCTTCTGGCCAACCTGCGCAACGTCTGCCGCTCCACTCTTAGAAACAGCCTGGCAAGCGTTTCTGCGGTAACGGCGAACGGAATGCCCTCAGGCATCGGGTGATGCAGGTTGCCGTCGGGATAGATCGACCAGTTGAAGCGGCACACCAGCTGATCCGTCGTGAGATTTTCAAACAGCCGCTGAACCACCTGCCCCATGCGCGCGCCGTTAAAGTCGGGCACGCCCTCATGGATGCCGGACATGGATCGTCCGATTTTTTCCGAAAGGCGCCAGGACGACGGGAAACACACAGACGCGGCGACGAGCCGGTAACCGTCCGGTCCCTTGCGCATGACGACAAGGTCTTCCTGCACCAGGCTGGATGCGGTCAGCAAAGCCGGGTGCTTGCCAAGCACAACCCTGCGCCCGGACCCGGTGATCGTCGCCGCGCCGGGCTCAAATG
>JBCDEN010000525.1:0-3641 GCA_039179715.1 Pseudomonadota bacterium | reverse complement strand
GTCCGGATCCCCGCCGGAACGGTGATGGCCACGCTGCTTGAGGCACCGGCCGCGGGTGCTGCCCGGCGCGGCCGCCCGGATTGCCCGTCCGCTTCAAACGGTTCCCGATCAGAAACGCAGCCGGTTTGTCTCCGGCGGTCTACGATCCGCCGGCGGCCGATGCCCAGCGGCGCATCTGCCGGACCAGCGGCCAAAGCACATCCGAGTTTCGAACGGCGGATTTTGCCTGTAGTCTGAGCGCTTCCAGGCTCTTTTTGATATTTCCTTTCAAGGAAACCGCGAGGCGGCTGTCCTTGAGTGGCACCGGTTCGGCCCATGAGGTCTTGTAGCGCTCTTCACCCAGTCCAAGATCGAGTTCCGCTGTCTGCGGATCGGCACAGGCGCGCTCGATGATCTCCTTTATCAGGACCAGGCCGGGGCTGTTGGGCAACAAGTCGTCATGTGCAACGCTGTTGCTGTAGGCATGGATCGTGCCTCCGCCATTTGCGCAAAGATAGGTTGCCCGGATTTTCCCGTCTGCCTCCAGAAACCAGAGATCGAGTTCGCGCGGTGCGGTCTCCGGACCGTTCAGCGCGAGGAGCTGTTCCAGGAAATGCTTTGCACAGTGGTCGGAAAAGACATTTGGAATACCCGCCTCCTGCGCACGTTTCTCGCGCTGGTCGAGGAATGCTTCATATCCGCGGCGCAGGTCTGTTTCGGTCTCCGCCCTGATCACGCGGTAGCCGTCGGCGGATTGCAGATGCCTTTGTTTGCGCAAGAGATTCTTGCGGGAAGATTTGCTGTGCGTCTCGCGGAAAAGCGCATCGAAATCATCGGGCAGACGCCGCGTGAAGATCGGGCTTGGGCTGGATGTTGCCCCTTCGAGCACAAGCGGATGCTCGCGGCCGTTCCAGCTCTGCGGAACGTTTTGCAGGAGCAGCAGATCGGCTTGCATGTCGTCGCAGACCTTCGTCAGGAGTGCGGAGACCTGCTCGCCGGTCACGCTTTCGTAGAACTCGGGATCCCAGACCGCCGTGTTCTGATTGCCGTTCTGGTGGCCAAGGAAGGACAGCGTTCTCGTGCCTGCCGAATTCCGAAGCCCCAGAGGAAGCACGAGAACCGGTTTTTCCTCAAGCCGCACAGTCACGATCGCAGGGTCGACACCGAGGTCTTTACCGATTGTTTCGCTCCACGCAGCGAGCCAACCCGGGGATTGATAGGGATTGCCGAAACCTGTTGCCGCGAGAGTTCGCCAGTCTGCCGCAGCCGCGTGAATGTCGTGCGTCAATGCGATCTCAAGGTGGGACGGTGTCCACCCGAATTCGCCTTCAGCTTCAGAGCTCAGATTGGTCGCATTTGCCGCTGACATAGGGGTAATCCATTTTAAACGATCATTGACGAAAACTTTGGGTTGTAGTGGCCGTCTGATCTCGGTCTCGGTAGACTTAACAACAATTGTTAAAGAATACGTGCCTTAATGGCGCTCAATTCATAAGCAGGTTCCGCCGCCATATGGGCATTCGTCAAAAAGCTGTTTCGCGCGCCTTCCGGGTCCTGAAGGGATCGGGTCTTGGACGTGCAATGGCTCCGCTGACGCAAGGATGCGGCGCGGTGTTCATGATGCATCATGTTCGCCCGCCCCGTGACGACGACTTCCAGCCCAACTCGCATCTGGAAATCACACCGGAATTTCTGCGTCTGGCGGTCGAACGAATCCGCGCAAACGGCTACGAAATCATATCGCTGGACGAGGCGGTCGACCTTCTGAAGTCGGGCTACGGTAGTCACCGCTACGCCGTGCTGACCTTCGATGACGGCTACCGCGACAATCTTGAGGTTGCCTATCCGGTGCTGAAGGACCTTCAGGCACCTTTCACGGTTTTTATTACCACGGGCCTTGTGGAGCGCACCAGTGAACTCTGGTGGCTGGCTCTGGAACGGATCATCGCGGCAAACGAAACGGTTGAATTCACCCGCGCAGGCGAGGAAAGCGGCCTGCCATGCGGGACAACCGCGGAAAAGAACACCTGTTTCGAGCGCATCGTCGACTACCTGACCCTCGAAATCGGTGAATTCGACCAACGCAAGATCATCCGGGCGCTTGCCGAAAAATATGTCTTCGACCTTGTGGACCTTGCGGATCAGCAGATGATGACCTGGGATGAGGTGCGCGAACTCGCCAGCGATCCGCTCGTTACGATCGGGGCACATACGCACGATCACTTTGCACTAGCGCGGCTGGACAGTTCTTCTGCCCGCGCCGATGTTACCAAGGGCGTCGGGATCTTGGAAAGGGAGCTTGGCCGGCGGCCAAAGCACTTTGCCTATCCGTATGGAAAGTCACACGCGGTCAGCCTGCGCGATGCCGAAATCCTGCGGGACATCGGATTTTCATCCTCCGTCACGACGCTTCCGGGCGTGTTGCAGTCCGTGAATGCACGCGACCCCATGATGCTGCCCCGCGTTTCGCTGAACGGGCGGTTCCAGGACCCGGCTGTTGTTGACCAGTACCTGACCGGTGCGCCGTTTGCGCTTTATCGGGCCGCCCGCTGGGCTGCCTCGGGATTTGGGGTCAGGTCCGGTTTTTCCCGCTTCTTTCCATCCACCAGATGATCGCGCCCGCCGGGATGACCCACAACAGGCCGGCAACCGCGAAATAGGCAAAACGGGCAAGGTTGGACGCCTGCTGCAGGGTCAAGTCGCCGATCACCATCGCGGTGAACGCGTAGACGATCACGAAGCTGACAAGAAGAACCATGCCTACAAATTTGCGAAACGAGGGTACCATTGTCGGGTGTGTCCGTTTTAGCGGTTTACCGGCGAAAAATTCGAGACCGATTGACGCAAAGTGTCTCAGTCCGCTTGCCGTGTTGTCATTGCACCTATATCTCCGCACACGAAAGGTCAAATCGGCGATGGAATAACCGGGACGCTTTTATGAACGTGATTGCAAAGGGAGAGGGTGTGGCCCACGTTCAGGTCCCCCAGGCAAAACTGGAACGGCTGAGACGCAGCCGGACAATGATCCGGTGGTGGCTCTACTGTGTGTGCCTGCTGATCCTGGCCATGGTCGTGGTTGGCGGCGCGACCCGGCTGACCGAGTCCGGGCTTTCCATCACCGAGTGGAAACCGATACACGGGGTGATCCCGCCGCTCAGCGAAGCGCAGTGGGAGGAAGAGCTCGAAAAGTACCGGCAGATTCCTGAGTACCAGCTCATCAACAAGGGCATGAGCCTGGAGGAGTTCAAGTTCATCTTCTGGTGGGAGTGGGGGCACAGGATGCTCGGCCGCTTCATCGGTGTCGCCTTCTTTGTTCCGATGGTGGCGTTCTGGGTTACCGGCCGTGTCGAGCCCTGGCTGAAACCGCGCCTTCTGATTGGGCTCGCCCTTGGCGGGCTTCAGGGATTTGTCGGCTGGTGGATGGTCGCATCCGGTCTGGTCGATCGCGTCGATGTTAGCCAGTACCGGCTCGCGACCCACCTGACGCTGGCGCTGATCATTTTCGCCTACCTGTTCTGGATCGCACGGCGCTTGTCACCGCTTGAAGACCCTTTGCCCGATGAACGGGACCGGCTGACCGGCTTGAGCACCGTCGTCCTTGCCCTGGTTTTTGTGCAAATGTTCCTGGGCGGCCTTGTGGCCGGTCTGAATGCCGGCATGAC
>JBCDEN010000122.1:0-8456 GCA_039179715.1 Pseudomonadota bacterium | reverse complement strand
TTCACCATGACGGAGCAGGGCGTTCAGGGCGGGATTTTCCAGATGCTGTCTCACGGCATTGTCTCCGGTGCGCTCTTCCTGTGCGTCGGTGTGATCTACGACCGGATGCATACACGCGAGATTTCCGCCTATGGCGGTCTCGTCAACCGGATGCCCAAATACGCTGTTGCCTTTCTCATTTTCACGATGGCCAATGTCGGTCTGCCGGGCACGTCAGGGTTCGTCGGTGAAATCCTGACGTTGATGGGTGCTTTCCAGGTCAATACCTGGGTCGCCTTCCTTGCCACCACCGGCGTGATCCTGTCCGCCGTATATGCGCTCTATCTTTACCGCCGCGTCGTGTTCGGAGCGCTGGAAAAGGAGAGCCTGAAGTCGATGCTGGATCTGAATCTCCGGGAAAAGGTCATCCTCTTTCCGATGATCATCCTGACCATTTTCTTCGGCTTCTATCCGATGGCGATCCTCGATGTGACGCAAGGGTCGGTGGACAATCTCATCAATCAATACACCGCGGCGCTTGAAGCGGCGGGGGTCACCCAGCACGCAGCCGCTGCTGCGGCGGCGAATTAAGGTTTCGAGGTCGGGACAGAGCTATGTCAGATGTGAGCCAATTGCCAGATCTCATGCCGGTCTTGCCGGAGATCATCCTTGCAGTCGGGGCCATGGTGCTTCTGATGATTGGAGCGTTCGGCGGGAAAGGCGTCAGTTATGTCGTCTTCGGCGGTGCGATGGGGCTGCTGGGAACCGCCTTTCTCGTGCTCATGCTGGTGCCCAGCTTCGGAGAAACCTTCGGCGGCTCTTTCGTGCTCGATGATTTTGCCTATCTCCTGAAGCTGCTGGTCCTTGCGGGGTCGTTCTTTGCCATTGCCATGTCATGGGCCTACGCCAAGAGCCAGTCTTTCGATCATTTCGAATATCCGATCCTGATTGTCCTGGCGACGCTCGGCATGATGTTGATGCTGTCAGCGAACGACATGATCGCGCTCTACATGGGATTGGAGCTGCAGAGCCTCGCACTCTACGTTGTTGCAGCCATCAACCGGGACAGCGTTCGCTCCACGGAGGCAGGCCTCAAATATTTCGTTCTGGGTGCGCTTTCCTCCGGGATGCTGCTCTATGGGATGTCGCTGGTCTACGGCTTCACAGGACAGATTTCCTTTGCTGGGATTGCCGGGGTGCTCGCGAATGACGGCGCATCGATCGGTCTCGTGATCGGTCTCACCTTTATCCTCGCCGGTCTCGCATTCAAGATCTCGGCCGTGCCGTTTCACATGTGGACACCGGATGTCTACGAGGGCGCGCCGACACCCGTCACAGCGTTTCTTGCCGCTGCGCCCAAGGTTGCGGCAATGGGCATGCTGGTGCGGATCGTGATCGAGGCATTCCAGCCGGTCACCAGCGACTGGCAGCAGATTATCGTGTTCGTGTCGATTGCCTCCATGGCGCTCGGTGCATTTGCGGCGATCGGCCAGCGAAACCTGAAACGGCTGATGGCGTATTCCTCCATCGGTCACATGGGCTACGCCCTGGTCGGCCTTTCCGCAGGAACGCAAACCGGGGTCGAAGGCGTGATTTTCTACATGATCGCGTATCTCGGCATGACGCTCGGCGTGTTTGCCTGCATCTTGTCGATGCGGCGCAAGGACGGCATGGTCGAGGAAATCGACGACCTGTCCGGCCTATCGCAGACAAACCTTCCGATGGCGATCCTTCTGGCGCTGCTGATGTTCTCGCTTGCGGGCATTCCGCCGCTGGTCGGCTTCTTCGGCAAGTGGTACGTCTTCGTTGCAGCGGTCGAGGCCGGACTTTATCCTCTCGCGATCATCGGCGTTCTAATGTCCGTGGTCGGCGCTTACTATTATCTCAGGATCGTCAAGGTCATGTTCTTTGACGAACCCGTGGAGAGTTTTGAGGCCATGCCGATGGAACTGCGTGTTGTGCTCGGTCTGTCGAGCGTGTTTGTCGTTCTGTTCTGGTTGGCGCCGGGACAGGTCGTGAATGCGGCCAGCGCCGCAGCGCAGTCGCTGTTCTGACGACTGTCATGACACGGGATCTCTCTGAACGTCCGGCGCCGGGTGCGCCGGGCTTTTTCTTTGAAGAGCTGGAAAGCGTCGGTTCCACCAATGCGCTTTGTTTTGAGCGGGCGCGGGCAGGACATGCGGGCAATCTCTGGATTCGTGCAGGAGAACAGACGGAAGGCCGGGGACGCAGGGGGCGGGACTGGTCGTCTCCCGTCGGCAACCTCTTCGCCAGCCTGTTGCTGATCGACCCGAAACCGGGCGACCGGATCGGTGAATTGCCGCTTGTTGCAGCGGTGGCTCTGGCCGATGCAGTTGACAAAGCGGCCGGAACACTCCATCTGGTGCAGCTGAAATGGCCGAACGATCTGCTGGTCGATGGAGCGAAGCTGTCCGGCATTCTGCTTGAGGCGGAGCTTCTCGCTGATGGCCGGCAGGCGGTCGTTATCGGTTTCGGGGTCAATTGTCTCTCCCATCCGCCGCTTACGATGTACCAGGCTACCGATCTCAGGAGCCTGGGTTACACCGTGTCGGCGAAACGCATGTTCGAGGCGCTTGCCGCAGCGTTCGCTTCGCAGCTGGACGGCTGGCGGCAGCAAGGCGGATTTGAAGCGACCCGAAAGAACTGGCTCAATCGGGCAGCCCATCTGGGCAAAGAGATTTCCGTCAAAACGGCCAGGGAAGAAATATCCGGCACTTTTGCCGATCTGGATGCGCGCGGCCATCTCGTCCTCAAGCAGGATGACGGCGGTGTGCGCACCATCTATGCAGGTGATGTTTTCTTTCCCGGAGATTGAATTCCGGTGAACCGCCTGTGCACAGGTTTAAAGGAGCAATCCATGGCTTCGGCCAATAAAAATAAAAATGAAATCGTGTTCCTGCCGCTTGGCGGCGTTGGTGAAATAGGCATGAATCTCGGTCTTTACGGCTTTGGGCCGGAAGATGACAGAACGTGGCTCATCGTCGATTGCGGGGTGAGTTTCGCCGGCCCCGACCTGCCCGGGATCGACGTGATCCTTCCGGACATCAAGTTTCTTGAAGACGAGGTCGACAACATTGCCGGCATGGTCATCACCCATGCGCATGAGGACCATTACGGCGGCATTCTGCATTTGTGGCCGTTTCTGAAGGTTCCGGTCTATGCGACTGCGTTTACCGCCGGTCTCCTTGCCGCAAAGGCGGAGAACGAACCGGGGGCGGAAGAAGTTCCGGTCACGGTTGTCAAGCAGGGGGAACGGCACAAGATCGGCCCATTCGATGTCGAATTCATCGCCATGGCGCACTCGATCCCGGAACCCTGCGCCCTTGCGATCCGGACGCCGGCCGGCCTGGTTCTTCATACGGGCGACTGGAAAATTGATCCGACACCGGGTGTCGGTTTGCCAATCGATCTGGACCGTCTCTCAGAAATCGGGCGTGAAGGTGTGATGGCGCTGGTGTGCGACAGCACAAATGCGGTACGCGAAGGTATCAGCCCCAGCGAAAAGGATGTTGCCGCCGAACTGAAAAAGGTGATTGCAGGCGCAAAACAGCGCGTTGCCGTGACCACCTTTGCATCCAACGTTGCCCGGATACGTGCCGTTGCCGAGGCGGCCGCTGCCAATGACCGCGATGTCGTGATCGTCGGACGGTCCATGCACCGGGTCATCGCGGTCGCGAGTGAACTCGGCTACATGGACGGATTGCCGCAGTTTCACGATGAAGAGGCGTTCGGCTATCTGCCGCGCAGCAAGACGGTTTTGCTGTGCACCGGTTCACAGGGGGAAAGCCGGGCCGCACTCGCGCGTATCGCGACAGGAGATCATCGCAACGTGGCGCTGTCGAAAGGCGACACCGTGATCTTCTCCTCGCGCACCATTCCCGGCAACGAGAAGGCGGTTGCCGAGGTGCTCAACAATCTCGCCGACAGCGATGTCAGCATCGTCACGGACAAGGATGCGCTCGTGCATGTCTCCGGTCACCCGCGAAGGGGAGAACTGGAACAATTATACAAAGTGCTCAACCCGAAAGTCGTGCTTCCCGTTCACGGCGAACCGTTGCATCTTGCCACCCACGCCACGTTTGCGAAGGAACAGGGTGTTCCGGAAGTCGTGCGCGGCAAGAACGGGGACATCATTCGCCTTAACGAGGGCAGGGCGGCGGTTATCGACGAAGCCCCTTCCGGCATACTGGTCAAGGATGGAAGCGTTCTTGACGATCCGGAGGTGACCGGCGTGAAGGAGCGGCGCAAGCTGTCCTTTGCAGGTGCAGCCATCGTGACGCTCGTTGTCAACAGGGCAGGTGATCTGTTGAGCGATCCCGACGTTGCCCTGCTTGGCCTGCCGGATACGGACGATGACGGTGAACCGATGGAAGACATCGTCATCAAGGCCGTGGTCGGCGCCGTGACGAGCATTCCAAAGGCGCGGCGCAAGGACAAGGACCTGGTCGGCGAGGCAGCGCGTCGCGCGGCACGTTCGGAGATATTGGACGTGTGGGGCAAAAAGACGCTCTGCAAGGTTATGGTGACCCAACTATAATCTGGTGCGTAACGTAAGGGCTATGCCTGCGTGAGGGAGCTGAAATGATTGGACGTTTGAACCATGTTGCCATCGCGGTCTCGGATATCGAGGCGGCGACAGCCGTTTATCGCGATACGCTAGGCGCAGAGGTCTCGGCAAGGGAAGAACAGCCCGATCACGGTGTCAGCACCGTTTTCATCAATCTGCCGAATACCAAGATCGAATTGCTTGAACCGCTTGGCGAGAATTCACCGATCGCGAAATTCCTGGAAAAGAATCCTTCGGGAGGCATCCATCATGTTTGCTACGAAGTGGACGACATTCTTGCCGCGCGCGACAAGCTCGTCGCAGACGGTGCGCGCGTGCTTGGGGATGGTGAACCGAAGATCGGTGCGCATGGAAAGCCGGTTTTGTTCCTGCACCCGAAAGATTTTCTCGGCACCCTGACCGAGCTGGAAGAGGCCTGAGGCATGTCGGTCGCGTTTGGGCTCGCCATCTTTTTCATGATCTGGTGGATCATCCTGTTTGCGATTCTCCCGTTCGGCCTTCACCGGACCCAGGAAGAAGCCGGTGAAGTCGTGCCTGGAAGTGAACCAAGCGCACCGCACAAACCGCAGTTTTTGAAAGTCATCGTGCTGACGACACTGATCACGTCGGTGGTGTTTTGTGCTTATCTTGCACTGCGGCAGTCCGGGTTCGGGCTTGATGACATTCCGCTATTCAGGCCGCCAAGCACGCGGACAGGGTGATCTGTTGTTTCTAGAGCTTCGGGGGATAAGTGAGCAGATAAGCACTGCCAGTCGGCAGGTGAAACATCAAGGTTGCAGGGGCGCAAAAGAAAAAGGCAGAGCGAGCTCTGCCTTTGATGAGTTCCGCGTCTAAACTGACCCCCGTTCCCTGGCCGGCTGTTTAACAACCTGGCCGGGCGGCTGCGGATCTTGCGATGCGCCAGAAGGTCCTTCCTCCCAAGACTCAGACCGCGATGTCCTTGAGCATCCTAGCATTTCTGCTGAAGCATCTTGTTGTTATTGAAATGGAACCTACCGGAACAATTCGCGCTTGTCACCTGTTTGTCGCAAAGAGCCTATTTTTTTTGCTTGCCTATTTCGTTTACATCAAAATTGCTTCGCCTGCTGTCGTAACAGGCCATGCAATTTAGGCGGCAAAGAATGGTGACTGCCCCTGTTTTGTCTGTTTGATAGAGCAAAGATTGCAAAAGCGGGTGTGGTTCACCCAAGGGACTTGTTTTTAGGCGCAGCATGCGGTTTGACTGCGCATAATTCGAGCTATTCGCCAATTCGAGAGAACATGATGCGTCTGTCCAGATACTTTCTGCCGATCCTGAAAGAGACCCCCAAAGAGGCCGAGATTGTCTCACACCGCCTGATGCTGCGCGCGGGCATGATCCGTCAGCAGTCTGCCGGCATCTATTCCTGGCTGCCGCTCGGACTGAAGGTCTTGCGCAAGATCGAGCGCATCGTGGAAGAAGAGCAGGCGCGCGCGGGCGCGATACAGCTCCTGATGCCGACGATCCAGTCCGCCGATCTGTGGCGGGAGAGCGGCCGTTATGATGCTTACGGCAAGGAAATGCTGCGCATCACCGACCGGCATGAGCGCGACATGCTCTTTGGTCCGACCAATGAGGAGATGATCACCGACATTTTCCGGGGCTATGTGCGCTCCTACAAGGATCTGCCGCTGAACCTTTATCATATCCAGTGGAAATTCCGCGACGAGATGCGTCCTCGATTCGGGGTCATGCGGGGACGCGAGTTCCTGATGAAAGATGCCTATTCCTTCGATCTCGACAAGGAATCGGCGCGGCACGCCTATAACCGCATGTTCGTTGCCTATTTGCGCACTTTCGATCGCATGGGGTTGAAGGCAATCCCGATGAAGGCAGAGACCGGTCCGATCGGCGGCGACATGAGCCACGAGTTCATCATTCTTGCCGACACCGGCGAAAGCGAAGTCTTCTGCGACAAGTCTTTGCTCGAGATGCCTGTTCCCGAGGAGGGAACCGACTTCTTCTCCGATCTCACGCCGATCGTGACACGATGGACAACCCCTTATGCCGCGACAGACGAGATGCATGATGCGGCCGCTTTCGAGACGCTCGCACAAGCCGACCGCGTTTCCGCACGCGGTATTGAAGTCGGGCACATCTTTTACTTCGGGACCAAGTATTCCGACGCGATGGGCGCAAAGGTCGCGACGGCGGAAGGCACGGAAGTTCCCGTTCATATGGGATCGTATGGCGTCGGGGTGTCCCGCCTTCTTGGCGCCCTGATTGAGGCAAATCATGATGAAAATGGAATCATCTGGCCGAAATCCGTTGCGCCGTTCCATGTCGGACTGGTCAACCTGAAGCCGGGTGACGACGTGACGGACACCGCTTCCGAAGACCTCTATGCCAAACTCGAGGCCGCCGGGCTGGAGGTTCTCTATGATGACACCGACACGCGCGCAGGGGCGAAATTCGCCACGATGGACCTGATCGGTCTGCCCTATCAGGTGGTCGCGGGGCCGAGGGGACTGAAGGACGGGCTTTTGGAAGTCAAGGAACGCTCAACTGGGGAAAAGGAAATGATGACCCCGGAAGCTGCTCTCAACAAGCTGACGGCGGCATTGACGGACTGAGCCGGTGCGGTGATCCTTTGAACGGGGATTCGGTCGCAGCGTCCTGCGGCCGGTTGGGCATTGCTGAAGTGGATGAAACATGACGACAGCAGACATGGCGGATGTTGGCGAAAGCCGGACGGCCGCAACTCCGACCCGGCCTTTTTCCACCTTCGAATGGATGATCGCGGGCCGTTATCTGCGGTCAAGACGGCGCGAGACCTTCATTTCCGTCATTGCTGGATTTTCCTTTGCAGGGATCATGCTCGGTGTTGCAACGCTTATCATCGTCATGGCGGTGATGAACGGGTTCCGCTCCGAGCTTCTCGACAAGATCCTCGGCATCAACGGGCACATGCTGGTGCAGCCGATCGACATGCCGCTGAATGACTACGATGCGGTATCGGAGCGGCTGGAAGGCGTTCCCGACGTTGTTGCCGCTTTTCCCTTCATCGAGGGACAGGCGCTGGTGTCCGGCCCTGCCGGCAATCTGGGCGCGCTGGTTCGCGGCGTTTACGAGAGCGATCTTCGCCGGATGCCGCTCGTCGCGGACAATATAAGCCCGGGTACGATTGACGGCTTTGATGCCGGAGAGGGGGTCGTCATCGGCACCCGGATGGCGCAGCAGCTCGGCCTCACGGTCGGCGACAACATCACGATTATCTCGCCACGGGGCAGCGTTACCCCCATGGGGGTGACACCGCGTGTCAAGGCTTATCCGGTCTCGGCCATTTTCGAGATCGGCATGAGCGAATATGACGCGACCTTCCTGTTCATGCCGCTGGAGGAGGCGCAGGCCTATTTCAACATGGGCGACCGCGCAACCGGGATCGAGATCTATGTGGTCGATCCGGACAATGTCGGCGTGATGCGCAATGCGCTGGAGGAGGGCGCGGCACGGCCGACGCTGGTCACGGACTGGACACAGCGCAACGCGACATTCTTTTCGGCGCTGGAGGTTGAACGCAACGTGATGTTCATCATCCTGACGCTGATCGTTCTGGTGGCCGCGTTGAACATCATCTCCGGACTGATCATGCTCGTGAAGGACAAGGGCAGGGATATCGCCATCCTGCGCACGATGGGGGCAACCAGGGGCGCCATCATGCGGATTTTCCTGATCACGGGCGCGAGCATCGGATGTGTCGGCACGATCGCGGGGTTCTTTCTCGGACTGATCGTCTGCCTCAACATCGAGAGCATCCGGCAGTTCGTCTCCTGGCTCACGTCGACCCAGCTCTTCGACCCGACGCTCTATTTCCTGTCAAAGCTGCCGGCGGAAATAGACAGCGGTGAAACGATGACGGTGCTGCTGATG
>JBCDEN010000052.1:0-11565 GCA_039179715.1 Pseudomonadota bacterium | reverse complement strand
GCCCATGGCGGTTATGTCGTCCGGGCCCGTTTCCACACCCGCAAGCAACCGGTCGAGCACCCAGTCGAAGCCGTTTTCCTTCGGACTGCGCGCGCAGCCTGGCGCGCCCAGAACGGGTGTTCCCTCGAATTCGGCAAGCATGAGCAGATTGCCCGGATCGACCGGCATGCCCAGGTGGGAAACCGTACCGCCTGCAAGATCGACCGCCGCGGGAAGAACATCAAGCCTGTCGACCACCGCCGATGCACCGAACAGAACCAGGAAATCGGCTCCTGCCGCCGTCTGCGCCGCCATCGCTGCGGCAACGGAACGCTCATCGTGGGGCACGCGCTCTTCGGCAACAATCATGCTTCCGCTCGCGCGCAGTCGGTCTTCAAGGACGCGCCGTGTCTTGTCCATCGTCTTGGTCTTGAGATGCGGCAGGCACGTGGCGACAAGGCCGACCTTTCGTGGCCTGAACGGAGCAATCCGGACGGCACCGCCGACTGCTTTTTCGGCACGCTCTAGGTCAGCATCGGAAACGGCGAAGGAAATGATCTTCGCTGTCGCGATCATGCGGTCCGGCATGACTTTGGAATGGTTCGGCAATGTCGCGAAGGTGATCGCCGGGTCGATCCGGTTTGCCGCAATGACCGCATCCGTGTCGACGACCAGAATTCCGGCCGTGTCCGCGTAAAGGTTCATGCGTCCGGTAAAGGCCGTGTCCCCGCTGACGTCCGGTCCCATGGCGGCCAGGCCGAGGCGTCTGGCGGCTTCGTCTTCTTCTATATCGCCCGCTTCAACACGCGCTGCCACAAGTGTCTTCCGGCCGTTTTCCAGAAGGTCGCGGCAATCTTCCTCGGTCAGGACATGCCCCTTTTTAAGGACACGGTCCGGAAGGTTCGTCTTGTGTGCAAGGATGCAGCCGGCGGCATCTTCCAGCGGCACGGGCCCGAACTTCATGCGCCGTGCTCCGGCGGCTTGCGCAGGGCCTTGATGATCGAACCAAGCACCGCGACCGCGATTTCTTGCGGAGACGCAGCGCCGATATCTAGCCCGATCGGCGCGTCGATCCGGCTGAACAGATCCGGATCGACACCGGCATCGGTGAACCGTTCCAGACGCTTGCCATGGGTTTTGCGGCTGCCGAGTGCGCCCACGTAAAAGCAGCCCGAACGAAGTGCTTCCATCAGGGGAAAGTCGTCGATCTTCGGATCATGCGTAACGGCGGCAACGGCGGTGAAGGCATCCAGCGGCGTTTCCTCCAGAACGTCCTGCGGCCATTCGGCCATGAGCGCGCTTCCCGGAAACCGGTCTTCTGTCGCAAAGGCCGTGCGCGGGTCTATGACCGTCACGTCCAGTCCCGCGATTTCCGCCATCGGCACCAGCGCCTGGCTGATATGAACGGCCCCGATCAGGACCAGTCTGGGAGCGGGCACCGAGACCGTCAGAAAGACATCGCCGGTTCCGGTTTCCACCGTTCCGGATTTGCCGGACCGGAACCGCTTGTCGAACTCCGGTGCAAGAGCGTCGGACGCATAGTCATCGGTCTTTCGGATCAGCGCTTGCGATCCGTCCTTGAGGTGCGTGACCAGAATGGCCGCGCGGCGCGCGGCCCGTTCCGAGTTCAGGTCTTCAAGCAATCTGCGGTCCATGGTCCTATGCCCGGTCTGTCGCCAATCTGACGCCGAGGCCGACCAGAAGCGTGCCGCCCACCCAGCGCATCAGGTCCTGGAACCTGGATGTCCGGCCCAGGCGCTTCTTAACCTCGGACGCAAACAGCACTGTCATCACATCGGCCGAAGCGAATGCGAAGTTGACGATCGTCCCGAGGACGAGAAACTGCACCCAGATCGGCAGGCTGGCTTCCGGACTGACGAATTGCGGCAGGAAGGCGATGAAGAAGATCGCGGCCTTCGGATTGAGCACTTCGACGAGAATGCTGTCCAAAAACGCTCTGCGGGCGGACTTTTGCGGCAACTCCGGAACCAGCCCGCTCTCCATGCGTGTGCGGATCATCTGTATGCCGAGAAAGACCAGATAAACGCCTCCGGCCACCTTGAGCGCGAAGTAAAGCGTCGGCACCACGGTAAAAATGGCCGACAGGCCGAACGCCGCCGCGAATACGTGCGCGTAGCATCCGACGTGAATTCCGGCGGCTGCCATGAATCCGGCGCGCCGGCCGCGCGAAAGTGTCTGTGCCGCCGTATACAGCACGGCGGGACCGGGCATATAGGCGAACAGAGCCGTGGCGGCGAGAAAGGCGAGGAATGTTTCGATTGTCGGCAAGGCGGTTTCTCAATCAGTTGACGGGTTCGACATAAACACGAATGCGGCCGCCGCAGGACAATCCGACACGCCATGCGGTCTCGTCCGCGACCCCGAATTCCAGTGTGGTCGGCTGTCCCGTTTCGATAACATCGACCGCTTCGGCAACAACGGCACCTTCAACGCATCCGCCGGATACCGAGCCTTCGAAATTGCCGTCCGAATCGATCACCAGATGGGAGCCGGTCGGCCGCGGCGCCGATCCCCAGGTCTCGATCACGGTCGCCAGAGCGACCTGGCGACCGGCCCGGTTCCAGTTTTCGGCCGTTTGAAGCACGTCCGCGATTTGCAGGTTGTCACTGGTCATGATGGATCCGCTTTTTGAAAGACGCAGGGCTCGGTTCCCTGAATATAGACTTTTCTCAAGCGGATGAAAGCGGTTCTAAAGCACAAGCGGCACCCTGATGACGGGTGCCGCTTGAACGTCTTCCAGGGTCTGAAAAGTTATTCGGCTGCGGATCTCAGCGCAGGTGCGGCATTCAGAACGGTTCCATCGACATGGTTCTCGAACGATCCGAAATTGTCGACGAACATCTGAACCAGCTTCGACGCCTGAACATCATACGCGGCCTTGTCGTCCCAGGTTTCGCGTGGCGTCAGGATCGTGGTGTCGACGCCGGCCACCGCGACCGGAACATCGAAGCCGAAATTCGGATCTGTGCGGAATTCGGCCTGTTTCAGTTCACCCGAGAGAGCGGCCTGCAACAGGGTCCGCGTTGCCTTGATCGGCATGCGGTGCCCGGTACCATAGGCACCGCCGGTCCAGCCGGTATTGACCAGCCAGCAATCCACGTTGTGATCGGCGATCAGCTTTTTCAGGAGATTGCCGTATTCGGACGGGTGGCGCGGCAGGAAAGGGGCGCCGAAACAGGTCGAGAAGGTCGCCTGCGGCTCGGTCACGCCCTTCTCGGTTCCGGCAACCTTGGCGGTGTAGCCGGACAGGAAGTGGTACATCGCCTGTGCGGGCGTCAGGCGGGCCAGCGGCGGCATCACGCCGAACGCATCCGCCGTGAGCATGATGATGGTGTGCGGCACGGGTGCGCAGCCGGTCTCGCTCGCATTGGAGATGAAGTGGATCGGATAGGCGGCGCGGGTGTTTTCCGTCTTCGAGCCATCGTCGAAATCCGGAACGCGGTTCTCATCCAGGACGACATTTTCCAGAACGGTCCCGAAGCGCTGCGTGGTGGAATAGATTTCCGGTTCAGCTTCGGCGGACAGCTTGATGGTCTTGGCGTAGCAGCCGCCTTCGAAATTGAAGACACCGTTTTCGCTCCAGCCATGCTCGTCGTCGCCGATCAGCGTGCGCGCCGGATCTGCGGAAAGCGTCGTCTTGCCGGTGCCGGACAGTCCGAAAAACACTGCCGTGTCGCCCTTGTCGCCGACATTGGCGGAACAGTGCATCGACATGAGACCCTTGGCCGGCAGAAGATGGTTCAGCATCGTGAACACGGATTTCTTCATCTCGCCCGCGTAGGACGTGCCGCCGATCAGAACGATCTTGCGCGTCAGGTCACAGGCAATCACCGTCTCTGTACTGCAGCCGTGACGCTCCGGGTCTGCCTTGAAACTCGGCAGGTCCACGATGGTCATCTCGGGAACGAAACTCGCAAGCTCCGCTGTCTCGGGCCGCAGCAGCAGATTGCGGATGAACAGCGAATGCCAAGCATATTCCGTGTAGATGCGGACGGGAAGGCGATGCGCCTTGTCCGCACCGCCGAACAGGTCCTGTACATAAAGATCGAGGCCTTGCGCATGCGCGAGAAAGTCCGACATCAGCGTGTCGAATTGCGCTTTCGATATCTGCGCATTGTTGTCCCACCAGACCGTGTCCCTGGTTTCGTCGTCCAGAACCACGAACTTGTCTTTTGGAGACCGTCCGGTGTGGATACCCGTTTCGGCGACGAGTGCGCCGCCGGCGGCAAGGCTTGTTTCGCCGCGTCTGAGAGAATGCTCGTAAAGGGCAGGCTCGCTCTGGTTCCAATAGACCGCATTCAGATTGCTGAATCCGAATGTTTCGCTGCCATTGGAAGGGTTCCTGACGCCTGTTTCCTGCATTTTACCGCCGTCCTCGTGAAGTCATTCAGTTTGCCGGGGAAGTTGAAACCGCTGGCCCGGCTATGAAGGCTGCGAAACTAGTGGAAGGATATTTGGGCAGCAAGACTACTAAAGGGGCTATGTCTTTGTTTAATCGATTAAAATACTACACAAAAAAAACGATGATTAATTTGATGGGCAAAGTAATAAACGAAACCTTCGGAATATTCGTTTTTCCCGAAAAAACGAAAATTTTCGCGTCTGAATCGCGCCTATCCGTTAACCTTGTGCGCGTCCAAACGCAATTATTCGCGCTGGCGGCCATTTGAGGCACATGGAGCCTGTTATTCTGCAAAGAGGAGCGGGTGCGCGGCATGACCGGCAAGTCTTCGCTCTGCAGGAAAAACCTGTTTGCCTTAATTTATGCGCATTTAGCAGGCCAAAGGCTGTATGTTACAGTATAGGCGAAGCGCCTTTTGTGCTGACCGAATTGGAAAATTGAAGCATGCCGACGATTGCTCTGGTCGACGACGACCGTAATATTTTGACTTCGGTGTCAATTGCTCTGGAAACGGAAGGATACCGGGTCCAGACCTATACGGACGGGACATCGGCCCTGGACGGGTTGCAGAGCGATCCGCCGCAGTTGGCAATTTTCGATATCAAGATGCCGCGCATGGACGGTATGGAACTGCTGCGCCGGCTGCGCCAGAACTCGGACCTGCCTGTCATTTTCCTGACGTCCAAGGATGACGAGATCGACGAGCTTTTCGGACTGAAGATGGGCGCGGACGATTTCATCCGGAAACCGTTTTCACAGCGCCTTCTGGTCGAGCGCGTGCGCGCGGTCCTGCGCCGCGCGCAGCCCAAGGACGCAAGCGCGCCACGAGAAGATGCGGACAAGCTGCTCGAACGCGGCCAGCTTGTCATGGACCAGGAGCGCCACACCTGCACCTGGAACAACAAGCCTGTCACCCTCACGGTCACCGAATTCCTGATCCTGTCCGCGCTTGCGCAGCGTCCGGGGGTCGTCAAGAGCCGGAATGCGCTGATGGACGCGGCCTATGACGATCAGGTTTATGTGGACGACAGAACCATCGACAGTCACATCAAGCGCCTGCGGAAAAAATTCAAGGTGGTTGACGACGACTTCGACATGATCGAAACACTCTATGGCGTAGGGTATCGTTTCCGGGAAGTCTGAAACAGCCATTGAGACAAGACGTGGATGGCGGTTGAAAGCGAGAGTGCTGAGAACATTGTCCAGCCTGATCCGTCGAGCGGATCGGAGCGCTCGCGCTTGCGCCGCCTCGGCAACAAGCGCATCCGCCGCAGACTGTTCAGCCAGATAGGCCGCATCTTCGGGACCTATGTCCTGTCCTCGCTGACACGCCGGATCATCGCGATCAATCTTGTCGGTCTGCTGGCGCTGGTGATCGGCATCCTCTATCTCAACCAGTTTCGCGCCGGCCTGATCGATGCACGGGTGCAGAGCCTTCTGACCCAGGGCGAGATCATCGCAGGAGCGATTTCCGCCTCCGCAACGGTTGACACAGGCACCATCACTGTCGATCCGGAGCGCCTGCTGCAATTGCAGGCGGGCGAGAGCATCACGCCGACGGTCGACGATCTGGACAGCCTTGATTTTCCGATCAATCCGGAGCGCGTCGGGCCGGTCCTGCGCCGCCTGATTTCGCCGACCAAGACCCGGGCCCGCATCTACGATCCGGAAGGCATTCTCATTCTCGACTCGCGGCACCTCTATTCAAGCGCGCAGATCCTGCGCTTCGATCTGCCGCCGCCGACGGCCGAGGAAACCGGCTTCTGGGATTCGGCCTGGCAGTGGACCAAGCGCTGGCTCTCCCAGGGGGATCTGCCGCTTTACCAGGAAGTGGGTGGCGGCGACGGACGCGCCTACCCGGAAGTCGAAGCTGCACTTGCCGGGTCGCCCGCCAGCGTCACCCGGATCTCCCAGCGCGGCGAACTGATCGTCTCTGTTGCCGTGCCGATCCAGCGGTTCAGGGCAGTGCTCGGGGCGCTGCTTCTGTCAACGCAGGGCGGCGATATCGACGCCATCGTGCGCGCCGAAAGAATAGCCATCATTCGGGTCTTTCTGTTCGCCGCGACGGTGACGATCCTTCTGTCGATCCTGCTGGCTGGTGCCATTGCCGGCCCCGTGCGCCGTCTGGCCGCCGCTGCGGACCGTGTCCGCCGCGGGTCGAATTCGCGCGAAGAGATTCCCGACTTTTCCGACCGTCAGGACGAGATCGGCCATCTGGCGCGTGCGTTCAGGGAGATGACCAACGCGCTCTACAACAAGATCGATGCGATCGAGAAATTCGCGGCCGATGTCGCGCATGAACTCAAGAACCCGCTGACGTCGCTCAGAAGTGCCGTCGAGACATTGCCGCTGGCCAAGACCAAGGCGTCGCAGGACCGGCTCATGGAAGTCATCCAGCATGACGTCAGGCGTCTCGACCGTTTGATCAGCGACATCTCGGATGCATCGCGCCTCGACGCCGAGCTTGCTCGCATTCAGTCCGAAACGATCGATCTTGCCGAATTGCTGCGCAACATGGCCGATGCCGTCAACCAGCGGACCGGTGCGGAGGAGACCAAGGTCAAGCTGACGGTCGCCGACGCGCCGGGCCACAAACCCTACCAGGTTCAGGGCCACGATATCCGCCTGGGCCAGGTGGTCAGCAACCTGCTCGACAACGCGCGCTCCTTCTCGCCGGACGCAGGAACGGTGCGCGTGGACCTTGCGCGCGAGGGCCGCAGTATCCGGATCACGATTGACGATGACGGACCGGGCATCAGGGCGGAGAACACGGAACGCATCTTCGAAAGGTTCTACACGGACCGCCCAGACGGCGAGGGCTTCGGCAACAACTCCGGCCTTGGATTGTCGATTTCAAGACAGATCATCGAGGCGCATGGCGGATCGATTTCCGCAACCAACCGGAAAGAAATGGACGGCGACGGCGAATCTGAGATTGTCGGGGCCCGTTTTACCATCTACCTGCCGGCCGGAACGGGTAAGTGACCGCACAGACGGTCCATGCCAACTGCCTTGTCGTCGGCACGAGGGGCATCGTCATTCGCGGCAACTCGGGCAGCGGCAAGTCGGAACTGACGGATCTGCTCATCGAAGCGGCAAGCGCCAGGGGCAATCTCGGCATCCTGGTCGCCGATGACCGCGTGCATCTGTCGTCCAGCAACGGTCGGCTGACCGCGCGCGTCCCCGACACGATTTCGGGGCTCCTGGAAGTCCGCGGCACCGGTCTGGTGGCAACAGCGTTCATGCCCGCGGCCAGGGTCCATTTGCTCGTTGATCTCAAACCGGCCGACGCGATCGAACGGCTTCCGGACGACACTGTCATGTCCGGGACGATCGACGGCGTCCCGGTTCCCTTATGCACCTGCCCGCAAAACCGGCCGTGGGAGAGCATAAGGCGGATCCGCTGGGCCCTGAGAGCCCTGTTTCCGGGCACCCCGGATTACATTTAGCGTGAGGGGCCGCGTTTTTTGCTTGCAACTGGTTAACCGGTTGAAGAGAGTGCATCAGACTGATAGAGCCGTGGTCCGCCCAGGGCACAGGAAAACGATAGTCAGGCTGAAGACCGAATGATCGGACTAGTACTTGTTACGCACGGACGTCTCGCCGAAGAATTCAAGGCGGCGCTGGAGCATGTCGTCGGTCCCCAGGAGCAGATCGAGACCATATCCATCGGCCCGGATGATGACATGGAGCAAAGACGGCAGGACATCCTGTCGGCTGTTGAATCCGCCAATTCCGGAGATGGGGTTGTTCTCCTGACCGACATGTTCGGCGGCACGCCGTCAAACCTTGCGATTTCGGTCATGGACAGCAAGTCCGTCGAGGTCGTGGCAGGCGTCAATCTGCCCATGCTTATCAAGCTTGCCAGCGTGCGCGCCGACAGGGAACTGGCCGATGCCGTCGACGAGGCCCGCCTGGCCGGTCAGAAGTATATTTCAGTCGCAAGTCAGGTGTTGTCGGGACAGAATTGAAACGAATAGGACAGCATTGGATTTGATTGAAAAAGACCTGACGATCGTCAACCGCCGCGGACTTCACGCACGCGCCTCAGCCAAACTGGTCAAACTTGTCGAAACCTTCGAAGCCGATGTCCAGGTATCGAAGGACGGGCAGACCGTTGGCGGAACGTCGATCATGGGGCTGATGATGCTCGCCGCAAGTCCGGGATGTTGCATCAAGGTGTGTGTCAGCGGCCACGACGCAGCGGCGGCACTTGCGGCGATTTCCGAACTTGTTGAAAGCGGGTTCGGCGAGACAGACTGAGTTTTTGGGGGCCGTGCTTTTTGTCGAGCGGACGGCGTCGCTCGGAGACGGTCGGGGAAATCGAAGCCGGGCCTCCCACTGCATTTTTGAAGGACGACCATGGCAAGCCAATCCGGTGACCGAACCATTGCCGCAGCCCGCGCTGCACTTGGCCATCTTCATGAGGCCCTGGACCTGGAATTCGGGTTCGAACTGTGGGACGGCAGCCGGATACCGGAAGACATGGCGGCCGACGCTCTGCGGATTGCGGTTGCTCCGGGGGCGCTGACCAAACTGTTGCGCAGCCCTCGGATCAAGACGATTGTTGACTTGTATTCAACGGGTGAAATCGACCCGCGTGGAGGCACGATTTTCGAGTTTGCGGAAAAGCGGCCGAAGCTGAAAAGCCGGGAACTGCGCAAGCGGTTGAACAAGTTCCTCCTGATGAAAAACGCGGCATCGCTTTTTCTGAGCGCCGGCAAGTCGGCGGCGAAGGAACAGGAAGACGGCCTGGATGCAGGCGCGGCTGCGGACAGGGGCTCGGGCAGCCGCAAGGACGACATCGCATTTCACTACGACGTGTCGAACGACTTCTACAAGCTCTTCCTCGACCCGGAGATGGTCTATACCTGCGCCTATTTCAGGGACTGGTCCAACGATCTGGCGACGGCCCAGAAAGACAAGCTGGACATGATCTGCCGCAAGCTGCGCCTGAAACCGGGCGACCGGATGCTCGATATCGGCTGTGGCTGGGGCGCTCTGATCTGCCACGCTGCCGAGCATTATGGCGTGACGGCTGTCGGCGTGACCCTTGCCGAGGAGCAGCTCAAGCTTGCGCGCGAACGGATCGAGGCGCGCGGGCTTCAGGACAAGGTGTCCGTGGAACTGATCGATTATCGCGACATGAAGGGCCAGAGGTTCGACAAGATCTCGTCGATCGGCATGTTCGAAGCCGTCGGTCTGGACAATTACGACAACTACTTCCAGAGCGTGCATCGGCTGCTGAAGCCGCGCGGGATCTATCTGCACCATGCGATCACGCGGCGCGGCAAGAAGGATCTGAAGAAGTTTCGCCGCAAGAAGCCGGAATACCAGGCGCTTGTCCGCTACATTTTCCCGGGAGGCGAGGTCGATCATATCGGCTGGACCCTCACCAATCTGGAGGCCCACGGTTTCGAGGTCCACGATGTGGAAGCCTGGCGCGAGCATTACGCCAGGACGACGCGGCTCTGGGCGGAGAACCTGATGGCCGTCAGGGAGGCCGCGATCGCGGATATCGGTGAGCAGAAATACCGGCTCTGGCTGGCCTATCTTTGCGGCGTTTCGCTTGGGTTTGAACGCGGCTCGATTGGTATTTTCCAAACGGTGGCATCGCGCAGAACCAAGGGGCCGTCCGGCCTGCCGCCGTCCCGCGAAGACCTTTATAGGTGACACTTAACCTTTCGATGAATGATATAAAGAATTCTTTATATCTTTATTGCATGAAGTGGTTCCGGGCGCTATAACCCCCTCCAACGGCTTCCGGCATGCTCCGGAAACCGGCTTGCGGCTGCCTTTTCCATCGATCTTTTGCGATGGGCGCGAACAGCGGCCGCCTCAACAAGGCCGGCGCAATCAGCTGGATTCAATTGCAGGACATTTTCATGACCGACTACATCGTCAAAGACTTAGGGCTCGCAGACTGGGGCCGCACCGAAATCGAGATCGCCGAACACGAAATGCCGGGTCTCATGGCCTGCCGCGAGGAATTCGGTGACGCCAAGCCGCTGAAGGGCGCGCGCATCGCAGGCTCCCTGCACATGACAATCCAGACGGCGGTCCTGATCGAAACGCTGGTGGCGCTGGGAGCGGAGGTGCGCTGGGCGTCCTGTAACATCTTCTCCACACAGGACCAGGCAGCTGCCGCGATCGCCGCAGCCGGTATTCCGGTTTTCGCCGTCAAGGGCGAGACGCTGGAAGAATACTGGGACTATGCCGACAAGATCTTCGACTTCGCCGACGGCGCGAACATGATCCTGGACGATGGCGGCGATGCAACGCTCTACATTCTCATGGGTGCACGGGTCGAGGCAGGCGAAACCGGCCTGATCGAGAACCCGCAGTCCGAGGAAGAAGAATGCCTGTTCGCACAGATCAAGAAGCGCATGGCATCGCATCCGGGCTGGTTCACCAAGCAGCGCGACCTGATCCAGGGCGTTTCGGAAGAAACCACCACCGGCGTCCTGCGTCTTTATGAAATGCAGAAGAACGGCCAGCTGCCGTTCCCGGCGATCAACGTCAACGACAGTGTCACCAAGTCCAAGTTCGACAACCGCTACGGCTGCCGTGAATCCCTCGTCGACGGCATTCGCCGCGGCACGGACGTCATGATGTCCGGCAAGGTCGCCGTCGTCTGCGGCTACGGCGATGTCGGCAAGGGCTCCGCACAGTCGCTGGCAGGGTCCGGCGCACGTGTCATCGTCACGGAAATCGATCCGATCTGCGCGCTGCAGGCATCGATGGACGGCTACGAGGTGAAAACCATCGAACAGGCTCTGCCGGAAGGCGACATCTATGTCACCGCAACGGGCAACAAGGACATCATCACCCTGGACCACATGCGCGGCATGAAGGACATGGCGATTGTCTGCAACATCGGTCACTTCGACAACGAGATCCAGGTTGCCGCGCTGAAGAACTTCAAGTGGCGCCCGGTGAAGGACCAGGTCGACATGGTCGAGTTCCCGGACGGCAAACGGATGATCCTCTTGTCGCAGGGCCGCCTTGTGAACCTCGGCAACGCGACAGGCCATCCGAGTTTCGTCATGTCCGCGAGCTTTACCAACCAGGTTCTGGCCCAGATCGAACTCTACACCAAGGGTGATCAGTACAAGAACGAAGTCTACGTTCTTCCCAAGCATCTCGACGAAAAGGTCGCCCGG
>JBCDEN010000295.1:0-5776 GCA_039179715.1 Pseudomonadota bacterium | reverse complement strand
GCGGGTGTTCTCGGCGCGATCTATGAAAATGCGGGCCAGATCTGTTCAGCCGGTTCGCGCCTGGTGATCGAAAAGAGCATTCACGACGACTTCGTCGGCGAGCTTGTGGCGCGGACGACGGCATTGAAACTGGGCCATGGCCTCGGCAATCCGGATGTCGGGCCGGTAAATTCCTCCGAGCACCTTGCCAAGATCAACGGCTTTCTCGACCGGGCCAGGGCCAATGGGGCAGAGATTGTCACCGGGGGCTCCGTTACCGATGACCCGGCAACGGGGCGCGGCTGGTTCTTTGAGCCGACCATCGTCGACGCCGTTTCGGCAGACAATGAACTCGCCCGTGAGGAGATCTTCGGGCCGGTCCTGACCGTCCAGATCGCGGACGATGCCGACCATGCCCTGGCGCTCGCCAATGATTGCCAATACGGCCTCGTTGCCGGGATCTACACCTCGGACTTCGCGAAGGCGCATCAGCTTGCCCGCAAGATCGACGCCGGTCAGATCTACATCAACGAGTATTTCGCCGGCGGGATCGAAGTGCCGTTCGGCGGCAACAAGAAGTCCGGCTTCGGCCGCGAGAAGGGGCTGGAAGGCCTCATCAGCTACTGCAAGACCAAGAGCATTGCAGCCAGGATAAGCTGACCCCACATCGGCATCTCCTGCTTGCTCAGGCCGGCTTCAGGTTCCCCGGAAGCCGGCCTTTTTTCGTTCGCATGCCGCAGACTTACGCATACCGGGGTATCTTCTAAGGCGTGCGGGCCACACCCGATTTCACCCGGCGCAGGGGGATCGAGCTTTCAATATTTGCAACACCCGGCACCCTGGTGAGCTTTCCGGTTAGAAAAGTCTCGAAAGCGGCGAGACCGGTCGTTGCGACGCGCAGCAGGTAGTCGCGGTTGCCCGTCATCAGCCAGCAGTCGACGACTTCCGGAAAGGCCTGGATCGCGCGCTCGAACTGGTCGAGGGTCACATCAACCTGCTTGTCCAGTTGCACCGAGACAAAGACGGAAACCTCGTATCCGAGCGCGACCTCGTCGATCAGAGCGCAGTAGCCGGTGACGATCCCGGCCTCCTCCAGCTGACGCAGCCGGCGTGCGACCGGCGTCGGGCTGAGGCCGACCCGCTCCGACAGGTCCTGAAGGGAGATTCTGCCGTCTTGCCTGAGTTCGCGCAGGATCTGGATATCGAAGGCATCTAGATTGGTGGATTTCACCACGTTTGACCCTCCTGTTGATGAATGTCGCCAATATCTATCCAATAGACGTATGAAATAGCAAGAAATGTGTCGCGTGCCGGAGATAGAGTGACGCAAAATTCATTACGTATCGGGATGAGGGAAATGCGCGTCGAGCATCTGAAGACCATCGAACAGCGGCTGCTTTGGCTGTCGCACTGGATGATCCATCATGCCAACCACATCAGACCGAAAGCGGACGGGATCAAGATCGGCGGTCATCAGGCGAGTTCGGCGTCGATGGTGTCCATCATGACGGCGCTCTATTTTTCCGCGCTCAGGCCGGAGGACCGCGTTGCGGTAAAGCCGCACGCGTCACCGGTGTTTCACGCGATCCAGTATCTGATGGGCAACCAGACCCGCGAGAACATGGAAAATTTCCGGGGTTTCGGCGGCGTGCAATCCTACCCGTCGCGTACCAAGGATATCGACGATTTCGACTTTTCCACGGGTTCCGTCGGTCTTGGTGTCGCGATCACGTCCTTTGCCGCGCTGATCCAGGACTATATCAACGCCAAACCCTGGTCGGCGGACCGGCCGCTTGGCCGGATGATTGCGCTTGTCGGCGATGTGGAACTCGACGAAGGCAATGTCTATGAAGCCCTGCAGGAGGGCTGGAAAAACGATCTGAGAAACTGCTGGTGGATCATCGACTATAACCGGCAGTCGCTTGATGGCATCGTTCGCGAAGGCCTGTTCGACAGGGTGGAGAAAACATTCGACGCCTTTGGATGGGACGTCGTGCGGGTGAAATACGGTGCGTTGCAGCGGGCTGCTTTCGGCGAGCCGGGCGGTGCGCGGCTGCGCGAATGGATCGATGCTTGTTCGAACCAGGACTATTCCGCCCTGACCTTCATGGGCGGCGCCGTGTGGCGGCAACGGCTGATGGATGATCTGGGCGATCAGGGTGACGTCACTGCCTTGATCGACCGGCGCAGCGATGCGGAGCTTGCCGACCTGATGGAAAATCTGGGCGGGAACTGCACACGGACCATGGCGGAAGCGTTTGCCGCGATCGATCATGACCGTCCGACCTGCTTTCTCGCCTACACGATCAAGGGGTGGGGGACGCCGATTGCAGGACACAAGGACAACCATGGCGGCCTGATGAACAAGGCCCAGATGCGGGACTGGCAGGCGCATATGGGCGTGCCCGAGGACGAGGAATGGGAGCCGTTTGCAACGGTTCGGGACGTTCCGGCTTTGAGGGCGTTTCTCGATGAGGTTCCGTTTTTCGCCAAGGGGAGGCGGCGTTACTCCGATGCCCCTGTCGACGTGCCTCCAATCGCGCTCCAGCCGGGCGGTGACATCTCCACGCAGATGGCCTTCGGCAAGGTGCTCGACGATCTGTCCAAGGGGGACAGCAAGCTCGCCGAGCGGATCGTCACGACGTCACCGGATGTCACGGGGACAACCAATCTTGGTCCCTGGGTCAACCGGAGGAAACTGTTCGCCCGCCATGCCATGGCCGATGCCTTTATCGAACATCGCATACCCTCGACGGCGAAATGGGAATTCACACCGGACGGACAGCATATCGAACTCGGCATTGCGGAAATGAACCTGTTCCTGCTTCTGGGAGCGGCCGGACTGTCGCATTTGCTTTTCGGCCACCGGCTCATCCCGATCGGGACCGTCTATGATCCCTTCGTCTGCCGTGGCCTCGATGCTCTCAACTATGCCTGCTACCAGGATGCCAGATTCATGATTGTCGGCACGCCATCGGGCGCAACGCTGGCACCTGAGGGCGGGGCGCACCAGTCGATCGGCACACCGCTGATCGGAATGAGCCAGGATGGGCTTGCCGCCTTCGAGCCGGCCTTTGCCGATGAGCTTGCGGTCATCATGGAATGGGCTTTCGATTATCTTCAGCGGGAAGGGGAGGGAGACCCCGACGAACGGACCTGGCTGCGCGACGAGACCGGCGGCTCGGTCTATCTGCGCCTGTCGACCAATCCGATCGAGCAGCCTGTCAAACGCGCCGACGAGGACTTCCGGCAGGGCGCCATTGACGGTGCCTACTGGCTGCGCAAACCCGGCCCCAATTGCGAGGTCGTCATCGCCTATCAGGGCGTCGTCGCGCCCGAAGCGATCAAGGCCGCGGGACTGCTTGCCGGGAACCGGCGCGATGTCGGCGTTCTGGCCGTCACCTCCGCTGACAGGCTGAATGCCGGGTGGACCGCTGCGCAGCGGGCACGATCACGCGGGAATGTGGCCGCGCAATCGCATATCGAACGGCTGGTGGAAGACCTGCCGCGGCATTGCAAGCTGATCACGGTCATTGACGGTCATCCGGCGACCCTTGCCTGGCTCGGCAGCATTGCCGGCCACCAGACGATCCCGCTTGGTATCGAGCACTTCGGACAGACCGGCACGATCGGCGACCTCTACCGGCATTTCGGGATCGATGCGGCCTCCATCATCGAGAAGGTCAACGGGCTGACGGCGGGAAGACGCATTTGAATGATTGGAGGAATGACCCGGATGACACATGAACGGGCGATACAGGCATTGCGTCAAAGTCTGATACACCGGTCAATCCACAGTGGTCGCGTGGATGACCCATGACGAACTCTCCATCCAAAGTCCGCTGTCGTCCCGGGGAGCTGCATCGAAGAGACGATAGAGATCGCTCTCTATGACCGCTTTCTTGGCTTGTGCTTCGGCTCCCGCAAGTCTGAAAATTTCTCCGGCCGGCCCAAGGGCGAGCTGGAACGCGATCGCCTCCTCCACAGTCCGGCCCACCAGCACGTTCGCGTCTACCCTTTGAAAGCGTATGTTCCGGAAACCGGCCGCTTCCATGATGGCGCGCGTCGCGGTTTCGTCGGCCATGGAAAAGGGACCTGGACCACAGGAAGGCGCATTCGCGTCGGGCTGGGGCAGATGCTCCAGAAGGACCTCGCGGGCGGCAGAAAGCCAGGGGTTCGCGTCCCGGTCACGCCACACGATATGCGTCATGCGGCCACCGGGTTTCAAGGCCCTGCGCATGTTGCGCAGACCCGCCACGGGATTGGAAAAGAACATGGTGCCGAAGCGCGCGAACACGTAGTCGAATTCGCCGCGGGGCAGGGACCTTTCGGCATCGCGGCAGGCAAAGCTGACGTTGCCGACCAGCATCTGTTCAGCGGCATGCCACGATCGAGCGACAAAGGCGGGTACGCAATCAACGCCGAGAACATGGCCTTGCTCACCCGTTCGTCCGGCAAGCGCGATGGCCGTGTCGCCGAAGCCGCAGCCAACATCCAGGACCTGATCTCCCCTGCGGGTGGGCAGTTCGGGAATGATTGCCGCGCTGTGATGGCGTAGGCCACCCACGAGGACATGCCTGTATTTCAGGAATTTCGGCGCCATCACCTCGATCCAGAAATCGACGATTGGCGATGTTTCGGGACCGGATGTCAGGTGTAGGTTGTGAAAAGCGTGTCTTGTCATGGTTTTTCCTCGGAGAGTGAATGTGCGTTGCGCTGATTCAAGGCTCGGCGCTGATGACTTGAGGGGTTATGATCTGGAAGGTCACGCGGTCCGCGCGCGGCGGCGCAGCAACCGGAAGGGGTCGGGCACCAGCATCGGCACGCGGTTCTGGTAGTCCCGGTAGGTCGCACCGAATTCGCGGACCAGGGAGCGTTCTTCGAAGTGAAGACCGATGAGGACATAGACGCTCATCGAGACGGCGAAAAACAGATGGCCCGCGGTCATGTCGGGTGTCGCGAAGAAGACCAGAATGACGCCCAGTTGCATCGGATGACGCACGAGTCTGTAGAGCATTGGTGTCCTGAATACGGGCTGCGGCGCCGGTGCGCAGAGGGTGCTTGCCCAGACCTGGCGCAAGCCGAAGAGTTCCCAGTGATCGATCAGGAAAGTGGACAGGAGCACCGTAACCAGGCCGGTGAGGAACACGGCGTAAATCGCAAGAGCCCAAGCGCCGTCCAGCGACCAGATTGCGAACGGCATCGGTCTCCAGAACAGCATGAGAAGGGACAGGAAGGCAGCTGCCTGCAGCACATAGGTGCTGCGTTCCGCTTCAACAGGTATCAGTTTCGTCCACCGGTCCTTGAACCAATGACGGGCCATCAGGCTGTGAAAGAAACCGAAAAGGAAGACAAGCAAAGCGTTGATTGCAAGTGATGCCGGCACATCGGACGGAACGCCGTCATTGATTGCCTTCGGCACCGCGATGTCGAGCAGGAACCCGGCCATGTAAAGAAAGGCGATATTGAAGAAAACATAACAAAGAATGCCGTATAGCATCAGTCCTGGGCGTCTCATCCAAAGGTCTCCATCTGCCTGGTGCCGCAACTGCAACAACCATTTTGTTGATGTGACTTCGGATACCGATTGGCCGTGTTCCGCGATACTTCTGCAGACGTAGCAACAAACTACGTATTGCGTAGTTGGGTCTCGTGTTCTAGGGAGTATCCAGGAGGTCCAGCATGAAAAAATACGGTCAGTTCTGTCCCGTGGCAAAGGCGACCGAGATACTGGGCGATCCCTGGTCGATGCTGATCGTTCGCGAACTCCTGCTCGGCTCCAGCCGGTTTTCCAGCT
>JBCDEN010000338.1:0-5312 GCA_039179715.1 Pseudomonadota bacterium | reverse complement strand
GTTTCGATTCAAATGCTCTCGGGCCCGAATGTCTGGCCGGTCCTGGACGAAGGCACCTTCCTCTCACAAGCCGAATGCCGGGCAGTTCTGGACGAAGCCGTTGCCCGCACGATTTCCGAGCAGATGCGCATTCCCTGGGTACAGGGCGAACTGAACTACGTCTGCATCAAGGTCCGCGAACCTGCATCTGCGAACAACTGACTTCGACCGGTATGGTCTTATGCTGCTTTGGCAAAACCCGGTTCGTTTTCAATCGGATTTTTCTGACAGGTACAATTTACAACGCATCGGTCTCGCGCTAGAGCACGTCCGCAGAAGAGACTGACCGCAAGCAAACAGACTGGTACGGACGACACAATGAGCGAGTTCAAATCGGATTTCCTGAACGTTCTTTCCGAACGTGGCTTTGTTCATCAGATATCCGATGCAAAGGGCCTTGATGACCTGTGTGCAAAGGAAACGGTCACGGCCTATATTGGCTTTGACTGCACCGCACCCAGCCTGCATGCCGGATCGCTCGTCCCGATCATGATGCTGCATTGGTTTCAGCAGACGGGACATCGGCCGATAGCCTTGATGGGCGGTGGGACGACGCGCGTCGGCGACCCTTCGGGGAAGGACGAAAGCCGGAAGATTCTCACCGAAGCGGCCATTGAGGAAAACAAGGCCGGCATCCGGAAAGTGTTCGAGAAGCTGCTGCGTTTCGGCGATGGACCCGGTGATGCCATCATGCTCGACAATGCCGACTGGCTGCTGAAGCTGAACTATGTCGATTTCCTGCGTGACATCGGACGGCACTTTTCGGTCAACCAGATGATCCAGCGTGACTCGGTTCGCTTGCGCCTGGAAAGAGAGCAGCATCTCTCGTTCCTTGAGTTCAACTACATGCTGCTGCAGGGCTACGATTACCTTGAGCTTTACCGGCGCACCGGCTGCCGTCTTCAGATGGGCGGCTCGGACCAGTGGGGCAACATCCTGTCGGGAACCGACCTGGTCCGCAGACTGGCTGAGACGGAGGCATTCGCCCTCACCTCGCCCCTCCTGACGACAGCCTCGGGCGCGAAGATGGGCAAGACCGCCGACGGCGCGGTCTGGCTCAACGAAGAACAACTCTCCGCCTATGACTATTGGCAATACTGGCGCAACACCGAAGATGCCGATGTCGAACGCTTCCTGAAACTCTTCACGGTGCTGCCGATGAATGAGATCGCCCGGCTTAAGGCGCTGCAAGGGTCTGAAATCAACGATGCCAAGAAGATCCTGGCGACAGAAGCTACTGCGCTGATCCACGGACGGCAAAAGGCAGAGGAAGCTGCAGAGACGGCGCGCAGGGCCTTTGAAGAAGGCCAGTCCGCCGAGGGCCTTCCGACCGTCGAGATTTCCAGAAGTGACCTTGAGGCGGGCATCGGCGTCCTGTCGGCATTCGTGACGGCGGGTCTCTGCAGCTCCAACGGTGACGTGCGCAGGAATATCAAGGGCGGCGCGGTCAAGATCAACGACAAGGGCGAACAGAACGACAAACGCGTGCTCGGGCTGGGCGATGTCTCCGACGAGGGTATCGTCAAATTGTCACTCGGCAAGAAGAAGCATGTGTTGCTGAAGCCGGTCTGAGATCTTTACCGGCAGTGGGACACTGCGGTGGCGTTCGATCCGTCAGTTCTGCTGGAACTCAAACATCCTCCGGAAAATGCCCGGCGCAATCGCCGAGATCGGATTGACGGACAGAACCGGGTCGGACACCGACCCGGACAAGCGGTAGGTCACGCCGATCAGGCCCTCGCCGGAATTGCCGCCAAGTGCAAATCCCAGGATAGGGATCTTGGCGAAGAAATTGTTCAATGCATAGATCGGGACAAATGTCCCGCTCAGACTGAGCGTCTGTTCCTTGAGGTTCACCGTTCCGCTGACGGTCCCGCCGAGGACATTTCCCTGCAGCGCGCCGCGCAGGATCGTCATGATGTCGCCATCCCTGGTGAAGTTGATGTCCATCGTATCGAAATTCGCTGATCCGTCCGACGTTCTGGCCCTGACGATTCGCGCATCCGGGTCCGGGTTCGAGCGTTCCCTTTCCCGAATGCTCTTGATCGCCGGGTCCTCGGTTATGCGCAACGAACGGACCTTGAAATCTCCTGCCCAGCTGTCCTCGTCGGCCATGGCAACGCTGATAACGCCGCGGCCGCCTTCCATGCGCTCATAGAAATCGAGAAACTTGAGCGTCGCGCCGGTATCACCAAACTGACCGGTCGCAAGTTGGCTTGCACCCTGCTCGACGATCTTGAATTCAAGATCGGAGCGGCCATTGATTTTTCCGCTGAGATCAGCGGTTCGAATGCCTTTGGGTCCGGTTTCTATCTTTCCGGAGACATTCCTGAGCGTCTGCTTGTTGAACCCGGTCACGCTCTGGAGCGACACGGCGATGCGCGCGCCTTCGGAGAAATCACCGGCACCCTGACTGCCGCCGGGGCTTGTCAGGCTCTGAATGAGGCCGCGCCCGTCGAACACCGCACCGGAAAAGATGATGTCATAACGGCCATTCGCCGTGCGCTGGATGTCGACCTCTGCGTTGTCGCCGGGCCGCAGCCTGAACGTACCGAAAGACGCGTCGAGCAACTCTCCTGCCTTGGAAAGCTGCATTGCCCCCGAAACACGCGCGCCCTCTGACGTGAGCCTGAAGTCCCGCACCAGCTGGTTCTGATCGGTCTCGATGAGCTTGAAGGTCGCGGTTGCCGGCACCCCTCTGGCCTTCTCCCAGCCGAGCGCTTCGAGCACAATCGTGCATCTGGTCAGGTCGACGGAGAATTCCTGGCCATCGCTCACGCCCGTCACGTTCAGGACAAGGTCACCGTCAAGGAAGGCGGTAAGGTCTATGCCCTTCTCCTTCAGCTTCGCGGCGGTCACCGAAACCACGACATCCTGCTTGCTGGCAATGCCGGACTCTCCGAGCGGCACAACAAGATCGATATCCGCATTCAGACCATCAAGGACCCCGCTCCCGGTAATCGCGACCTGCTCCGGCGTTGCGTCAATCTGGACATCCGCATTTGCGATCGTCCGTCCCATGATCGGATTTTCGTCGGTGAAATCGTCAAGCTCGCCGGTTACCCGCCATTGGACATCGTCAAGGCCGATACCCTTGGCGAGCGGGAAGCGCGCCACGACGTCAATGCTGCCCTCTCCGCTCTCGCCACCGGTTTTGAGCCCTGCCCGATCGATCACATTCAGGGGATTGCTGTTTGCGACAGCCGCGAGTTCGCCGATGCCGCCTTCCACCTTTGCCTCGATCTTGGCTGTTTTGCCCTCACGCTGCGGCAAATCGTAAATCTCGAAGACGCTCTGAGGGACGCTGACCTGGCCGCCGTCTGTGGTCTGCGCGACACCACCGTCCGAGCGTACAGTCAGCGTTTCGCCGGCAACCTTGAAGGTACCGGTCAAGCCCGACACCTGCGGCAGCTCTCCGAACGGCGTGACCGCGCCGCCGCTGAACGTGGCATCCATGAGCATGTCATCGCCAGACCATCCGGCATCCGGGTCACGATGATTGAACGCAGGAGGCCGGATCGCGGCACTATAGGTGAAATCTTCGATCAGCCCTTCCTTGATATTGTCTGCAACCCACCGGCGGGCGGGTGGTACGAGCGTAATCGGCCAGACCTGTTTTGCGATGGCAATCGGTATGTTTTCACCCGAAGCGGCAATCGCAACATAGGGACCGTCTTTGGTGATCTCGATGGACGCGATCAGTTGCGCGATCGCTTTTCCGGATTTCGCGAAAAAACGGTCAATCGATATCAACCGGGCGAGCGGATTGAACCGCGCCCTGATCTGCACGCCGTCCAGCATTTGCGGCGCCTCGTTAACATCTGCTGAGCCGAATTGGGGAAAGTCCGACGCCAGACTGATCTGCCACTCGTTGGCACCTTCTTGCCCCGGTTCCACAAGCCCGGAAAAGAAGATTCGCGTGTTTCCCCGGATAACATGGGATTTTGTGATCTCGATTGCGTCCTCTCCAGCCTCAAACAGCAGTGAAAGCGCGGCGTCATCAAACGCGACGATTGTCTTTCCAAGCTGGAACCAGCCGTTCTGCACGCGTGCGACCGCGTTGGCGGACAGGAAATTGCCCTCACCGTCCAGCTTCGTCTCGACCTTCGCCGATGCGGGCAAGCCAAACCCCTTGCCATGTTTGTCGAGCGTGGCCGGGCCCAACAGTTCCGCAAGCGTGATGCCGTTGACGACAATACCGATAGTCTTGTCCGAGCCGTCTTCGGGCGCGCTACGAGCCAGTTGCAAGCGCCACGTCGACACGTTGCCGGACACTTTCGCGTTCGCCTGGATAACGCGCCGGTCACTGCGCACGACATCGGCATCAATCCCGTCAAACCGCCGCGGCTTGGCGCCCGTGAGTTCGAACGTTCCGTTCCGGATCGAAACGTGTCTCAGGCCTCGCCGCGCGAATTGATCGTCAACGACGTCGCTCAAACGATCGACTGCTTCCATGAGCGGGCCTATCTCCGGCAACTTCGCAGGGCCTCCCTTGAGCGCGACGCTGACATGCGGCTGCATGAGCTGCAGAGACGAAAACCGGAGCTTGCCGGCAAACAGGGCATCAGGATCTAGCGGAACAACCAGTTTCGGGAAACGGATGGCAACCGGAGCCGGCCCTTCGATGTCAAGCGCCGCCTCTTCCAGGATAATCTCGATCCCATCGGGCGCAGTGAAATCGACGCTGCCTTGCTTCACCGACAGTTCCACGGGGCCGCGCGTTCCCTGAGACGCAAGAACACTTCCCAGAAACGGGATCCGGACAGGACCGGAAGCAAACAGAATGGTGAGACCGGCGGTTACGCAGACAAGAAGCAGCAGAACAGCCAGCCAGTAGCGTCTGCGAACGGTTTTTCGCCCCGTTTTCTTCAAGTGACTGCCGCCAGATCTTCCCAACAAATTCGGTCCATTCTCCTGACTTGTGAAAGCGGACAGGCGCTGCAGCGATGCGCGCGTACAAATACCTGTTCTAGCGCACATTGAACGAGTCGCAACGCGACCTATGATAATTCGAAAGCCGGGACAAAATCGACTGCTGCATGCGAGCCGGTCCCCGGTTCTGCGAAGAACGCACAAATTATAACAGAAGGATGACAAGATGAACGAACTCGCCATCGGAGATACAGCGCCGGACTTTGACCTTGATGCCGACGCAGGTGGACGGATCGCCCTGGACGAAATCAAGGGAAAACCGGTGGTTTTGTATTTCTACCCAAAGGACAACACGCCAGGCTGCACGAAGGAAGCAATTGCCTTCTCGGAGCTGATCGAGG
>JBCDEN010000269.1:0-6031 GCA_039179715.1 Pseudomonadota bacterium | reverse complement strand
CGGTAATCGAATGGTCCATTCGACCCCGATCAACCGTTCGGAAGGATCATCGAAAGCGGACGGCCAAGCGCAAGGGCCTCATCCTGAGGAAGCGCGGGAGCGCTGTCTCGAAGGATGCGCGGCTGGTTCAGACCCATGTGGCCCATCCTTCGAGACGGACCTCTCGGCCCTCCTCAGGATGAGGGTGTAAGAGGTAGCCGCCTAATTCTGCCCTCGTCGGCGACCCTTTTGCCCAGGGAGAAATGACCGCAAGAAAACAGCCCTTACCCGCAGGAGCCAAACCCGCTATAAGCCCGCCCATGCATGATCTGGATGTTCTTGTACTTGGTGGCGGAGCCGCCGGTCTGATGTGTGGAATTGAGGCCGCCAGGCGCGGGCGCAAGGTGCTGGTTATCGACCATGCCAAACGGCCTGCGGACAAGATCCGGATCTCGGGCGGCGGCCGCTGCAATTTCACCAATCTGCACTGCACGCCTGCCAATTTTCTGTCGCAGAACCCGCGGTTCTGTGTCTCGGCACTCAAGCGCTATACCCAGCAGGATTTCCTTGCGCTTGTCGAGCGCCACCGCATTTCGTGGCACGAAAAGACGCTCGGACAGCTCTTTTGCGACAACAGCGCCAAAGACATCATCCAAATGCTGCTTCACGAACTCGAGGCGGCTGGAGGAACGCTGCAGCTGGAAACCGCTATCACGGCGGTTGAAAAGCCGGACAAATGGTTTTCGGTGGCAACGTCGAAAGGGCCGCTCAAGGCGAGGTCACTCGTTGTCGCGACCGGTGGACCGTCCATCCCGAAAATGGGGGCGACCGGCTTCGGCTATGACCTTGCCAGGCAATTCGGGCTGGACGTGGTTCAGCCGCGCGCGGCGCTCGTGCCGCTGACCTTTTCCGATACCAACAAGGATCTGTGCGCACGGCTGTCGGGTGTTGCCGTCGATGCCTGCGTTTCTTTCGGCAAAACGGTGTTTCGCGAAGGTCTGCTGTTCACGCACCGCGGACTGTCGGGGCCTTCGATCCTGCAGATCTCGTCTTATTGGAAAGAAGGCAATCCGATTTCCGTCGATCTTCTGCCGCAGACGGACGTGTTCGAGGTCTTGCGTGGCGCGCGACGCGACAGTCCGAAACAGGATCTGAGGACGGCGCTCACGCAGCTGCTGCCCACCCGGCTTGCTGAGGAGCTGGCCAAGGCGTTTTCGCTGGGTGGCCGGCTGGCCGATCAGTCCGACAAGGTGCTGCGGCGGGCGTCGGACCAGCTCAACCGCTGGCAGCTGACACCGGTCGGGACGGAAGGCTACCGGACGGCTGAGGTCACGCTCGGCGGCGTCAGCACGAAAGAACTGTCATCCAAGACCATGGAAAGCAGCAAGGTGCCCGGCCTTTACTTCATCGGCGAGGTGGTTGACGTCACCGGACACCTTGGCGGTTTCAATTTTCAGTGGGCCTGGTCCTCCGGTCATGCAGCCGGACAATTTGTCTGAGAAAACGCTGTATGTCGCGTTATCGTGCGCTGCAGCATTTTTTGATGACCGTTCCTCATTGAGCTGTATACTCACGCCCAAAAGAGGTTCGGATGAAACGCGTGACCATTCATGATGTGGCCGAGGTGGCGGGGGTAAGCCTGGCAACAGTCGACAGGGTGCTGAACGGTCGCCCGGGTGTGCGCAAGGCAACCATCGAAAAGGTCAGGTCGGCTGCCGACGGTCTCAACTACAAGCCGGATGTATTCGCCGCAGGCCTTGCCAAGAAGCGGATTTACCGGCTGCATTTCCTTATTCCCGATGGCCCAAATGCCTTCATGGAAGATCTGACGCACGAAGCAAAGTCACACGCCGAAACCCTGTCCAGCGACCGCATCACCGTCCATGTGGAGCCGATCGATGCCTTTGACGGCCACCGGGTCGCCGGAACACTTGCGATCCTGGACGGGTCCGTATGCGATGGGGTTGCGGTGGTCGCACCTGCATTCCCGGAAGTCAGGGCGGCCATCGACCGGCTTCAGGACCGGGGTGTTCCCGTCGTTACGCTGGTCTCCGATCACCCGGTTTCCGCCCGCCAGCATTTTGTCGGTATCGACAACACGGCCGCCGGCCGCACGGCGGGCCGGCTCCTCGGGCGCCTTCTGCCGAAAAAACCTGCAAAGATTGGTCTGATCGCGGGTTCGCTCGGATTGAGAGACCACGCCGAACGGTTCGCGGGCTGCAAGCAAGTCATCGAAACGGACTTTCCACATCTTGAGCTTTTGAAGGTTCGCGAAGGGCGCGACGACAACGAGAAAAACGCAGACCTTGTGAAACGTCTGTTGAAGGACCATCCCCAACTGGCCGGGCTTTACAACATAGGTGCCGGAAACAGGGGCATCATTGCCGCGCTTTCAAAGGCCAAATCTTGCTCTGATGTGGTGTTTGTCGGTCACGAACTGACCCCGTATACACGCCAAGCCTTGCAGGCCGGCCTCATGGACGCTGTCATTGCTCAGGACCCGGGCCACGAGATCAGAAGTGCCGTCCGGGTGCTGAAAGCATTGTGTGACAGGGAACCGATCATTGAAGGTCAGGAGCGCATCGGCATCGATATTTTTCTGAAGGACAATCTGCCCGAAGTGCTTTGACAAGGAATTTTCTGGTCAAAGTGTCGTTTTGCACTCAATTTTTCCCATTGACCTTTGAGACACGGAGTCGCATATCTACCTGATGCGACTGACTCAACAAACAAACTATGCGGTGCGTGCGCTTATGTATTGCGCCGTTAACCCCGACAGACCAAGCAAGGTTGCCGATATCGCAGCCAGCTTCGACATGTCGGAAACGCACCTTTTCAAGATCATGAAAGTCTTGGTCGATGCCAATCTGATCAAGACAATTCGTGGTCGCAACGGTGGCGTGATGCTCGCGCGTCCGGCAGAACAGATCACTGTCGGCGAGGTTGTGCGTGCAGCCGAGGAGAGTTTCCATCTGGCCGAGTGCTTCGACTCGGGCCGCAAGGACTGTCCGCTGATCATGTCCTGCGGTTTCAACGGTCTTCTGCATGAGGCGCTCGAAGCGTTCATGGAGGTGCTCGACACGAAATCGATCGCGGATCTGTCTGAAGACCGGTTCGGCATGCGCGATCTTCTGAAGATCGATGTGACTGACACACCGATTGCCGCCAACGCCTGAAAACATCCAGTCAGTTGTTTGAACAAAGCGCCACCATCCGGTTGGCGCTTTTTTTGTTGCGTAGAGACTTTTTTTGAGGGTCCTGACAGGGGCCGTGACAGGTCGGTTTCATTCTTTGAGAAAAGGCCGGGCTGGCTTGCCGCTGAGGGAGAGGAGAGGGCGGTTGGCTGGCCTGGCATTTTTTGTCTGAGGTTTCCCGCAGACCCCTGTTTCGCTCAAAACCGGAGGACGCGATTTCCAGTTCCGTATCGATCAGGCATTGCCTTGATAGGAAAAGTTGAGTATGAGTGTCAAGTATAAAGTTGAGTAAGAAACTCACCTTTTAATTGTTCTTAATTGGACGCCGGGATGAGCCTCCCTCATCCGGCAAAACAGCATAGGCCAGGGACCGATAGTGCAATGACACTCACCGCCAACAGCCAGAAGCGACGCCTCTCAATTTCGTCTGCGGGCAGCTCCAGACCCGCCTTGGCGGGCAAACCGGGCCGCGAGCAGAAATCGGAATTCGATTCGCGCGAGCTTTTCAGCGGTCAGAGGCAAATTCAGATCCAGCACAATGAAGAAACCTATCGTCTTTCCATCACGAAACAAGGAAAACTGATTCTCACGAAGTGATATCAGAACCCCTGCGAATGCCCTGTCCGCGGTTCTTTTTTCCGGGCTGCGGTCAGGCCCCACAAGGGAACATCGACAAAGCCGATACAGGCAGAGCCCGGTTTCCCTTTCCCTTCCCCGAACCCACTGGGGAAGGGGTTTTGCAAGTTTGAAGTTGCAAACGACAGCCGCTCCCGCGGCAATCCATCACCATTCAGGCGGAATAGATCGCGACCGGTTTGCCGACACCGCGCAGGGCGTGTTCGCCCATTTCGTCAAGGCTTGTCCTCAGATCTCCGGCGAGTGCATTGCGCACCGGCTCTGTCAGAAGCAATTCCCGCCCAAGCGGCTTGCACAGGGATTCAACGCGGCTGGTTTCGTTCACGGCGCGCCCGATTACTGTAAAGTCGAGGCGCTCCTCACCCCCCACATTGCCGAAGAAAACCTCGCCCCGGTGCAGCCCGATGCCGATTTTCACCGGATGCCACAAAGTGACGTCCGGCAGATCCTCCGGCGGGGCGTCGTTCAGGGCCTCGATGGCTTCAAGCGCGGTCCGCGCGGCTTTCACGGCCGCGGTTGCCGCGGCAGCTTCGCCAAGAACATTCTGGTCGAAAACGGCAAGAACGCCATCGCCCATGAATTTCAGGATGTCGCCGCCGTGGCTCAGGACAGCGTCGGAGATCCGGTCGAAATAGGCATTCAGGATGGCCGTCACTTCCGGACCGCTCAGCCGGTCTGCAAGCTGGGTGAAGCCGCGCATGTCGGACATGAAGACGACGGCCTGAATGGCTTCCCCGTCTCCGCGCCGAATCTCCCCGTCAAGAACGCGCCGTCCGGCGATCGGGCCGAGATAGGTGTCCGCGACATTGCGCGCGATGCGCTGTACGATGTGGCGCTCCACATGAAGCGCCAGCAGATCGATCAGCCGGCGTATCTCTTCCTTGTCCGTGGTTTCGAAGCCGCCGGGCCGGGTCGTCGCAAAGGTCATTGCGTTGAAGGTTTTGCCTGACGCGCTGAGGGGAAGCGCAACATAAGTCGTGAACCCCTCGTCCGCGAGTTCCTGCATGAGCGGGGAAGACGATCGGCCTTCTTCGGTTTCCAGGTCAACCCTTATCATCTGGCCTTCCATGATCACCTTGTAGAGCGGATTGCGCGTGAACGCGGCTTCGTTGACCGCACCGGCATCGGCGGCGATCTCGTCGCACAATTCGTCAAGACTGCTCCAGAACCAGGAAAAGCCGATCACGCGGGGGTGCAAGGTGCCCATGTGGAGCGTGCAGCGGTCAATACCGAGGTCGGCGGCCTTGCAGCGCCACATGAATTCCTCGAACATCAGCATGACGTTGTCGATCTGCGTTGCTTCGTGGAGCAACCAGTTGTGCAGATCGCCAATCGTCTGGTGAGCGGGGGCGCATGCCGGTCCGCGTTTCGACCGGTTGAGAACGTAAACATGCGGTGCATAGCTTCGCGGTGCGGGGTCAAGCGCGGTGCGGGTCATACGGTCTCCTCAGGAAGCTTCATTGACGTGAATCTGGTTTGCCGCAGAAAAACTTCAATCTGTCACCGAACCAAAGACCGAAAAATCCCCGGCGACCGGCCGGGGATTGACAGTTTCAGACGATCAGCGGCAATCAGAAAGCCGCCTCGACCCCCTCCATTTCGACATAGACGCTTTTCAACTGGCTGTAATACTCGATAGCCGCGTGCCCGTTCTCCCGTCCGATCCCGGACTTCTTGTAACCGCCAAAGGGCATTTCGATCGGAGTGAGGTTGTAGGTGTTGATCCAGCAGGTGCCCGCCTGCAGCCTGCCGATCACCCTGTGCGCCCGCTGGATATCCTTTGTGAAGACACCCGCTGCCAGACCGAATTCGGTCGCGTTCGCGCGGGTGACGACGTCGTCCTCGTCATCGAAATCGAGCACGCTGAGCACGGGACCGAAAATCTCTTCCCGTGCGATCGTCATGGTGTCGGTGACATCGGCAAAAACGGTCGGCTGCACGAAGAATCCGTCCGGGAGACTTTCAACTTTGGCTGCGCCGCCGCCGCAGATGAGCCGCGCGCCTTCATCCTGTCCGACCTTCAGGTAGTGCAGCACCTTGTCGAGCTGCGCCTTCGAGACGAGCGGGCCGATGCTGGTGGCCTCGTCGAGCGGGTCACCGAGCACGGCATGCGCCGTCCGCTCCGCCAGCCGTGCGAGAAACCGTTCCTTGATCGCGATATGGACGAAAACCCGCGTTCCGTTCGAGCAGATCTGACCCGATGAGTAGAAGTTGGCATTGAT
>JBCDEN010000048.1:0-11675 GCA_039179715.1 Pseudomonadota bacterium | reverse complement strand
TGAAAGTGGTATTGGCAGACGCATTGGGTGATCCGGTCTGGGAAAACCTGCGTGCGCCCCTCACCCGGCTGCCGGTGGAGCAGAAGTCCGAAATCCTGGCGCTGGAAGGAAGGGGCATGGCCGCATGAACAGGTCCGAACGCCGCCTTCGCGACGACGCGTACTCCAGTTTCACAGAAAAGCTGCTTGCACGCGATATTCAGCCCGGGCAGATCGTGTCCCAACGGGAGCTTGTCGATCTGACCGGGATGCCTCTGGGGGCAATTCGCGAGATGATCCCCCGGCTTGAGGCGGACGGCCTGATCCGAACGGTCCCCAAGCGGGGACTTCAGGTTCTCAGCATCGATCTCGAGCTGATCCGCAATGCTTTCCAGTTGCGCAGGATCATCGAAAGCGAGGCCTTTGCGTCATTCTGCAGAACCGCGCCCAATGCCGATATCGAACGCATCGCCACGGAACACCGCGATACCTTGCGCGCAGCGGAGCGCGGGGTGACGCCGGATCTGCTGTCGCGCGCGCAGCATATGGACTGGGCCTTCCATGATTTCGTCATCGATTCTCTCGGCAACAGGATCATCTCCGACATTCACCGTGTGAACGCGATCAAGATACGTCTGATCAGAAACTCCGACACGCGCATGTTGCCGGAGCTGGTGGAGTCCGTGATGAGCGAGCATCTGGTGATCATCAACGCACTTGAGATTCGCGACATCGCGAAAACGGTTGAAGCTGTGCATGCACATGTGGACAGCGCAAAACGCCGGGCCCTTGGGGTCTGACGCCAAATGCGGGTCAACCGCAATGACAGAGGAGGAAGGAATATGAAGTCGTCTTTCGTTCTTAACGGCTTGGCTGCATTGGCGGCTCTGGCAATGACCGTATCCGCGGTCGCCGATGACAAGGTGACGCTGCGCATGTCGACGCCGGCATCGGAAACCGATCAGCGTTCGGTGGCCCTGGCCGAAGTCTTCGCACCGGAGGTGGCGGAGTTTGCGACATATGAACCGCACTACAACGCGTCGCTGATCAAACAGAATTCGGAACTTGAAGCTATCGCCTCCGGCGATCTGGAAATGTCGATCGCCTCGGCACAGGAACTGGCGCAGTATTTCCCCGAATTTTCCATTTTCGCGACCGGTTACGTGCATCAGGACGCAGATCATCAGGTGCGTGTTTTCAACGATCCTCTGATGGACCCCTTCAAGCAGAAGGTGGAAGACGAACTGGGCATAAAACTGCTTGCCGTAATGTATCTGGGTCGCCGCCATGTGAACCTGCGGCAATCCAAGGATGAGTTGACGGTGACGACACCGGCCGACCTTGCCGGTGTCAACCTGCGTATGCCGGGCACCGATGCCTGGCAATTCCTGGGCAAGGCACTGGGAGCGAACCCGACGCCAATGGCGTTCACGGAAGTTTACACGGCCCTGCAGACCGGTTCGGTCGATGGACAGGACAACCCGCTGCCGACCGTGGTGGATGCGAAGTTCTTTGAAGTCACCAACCAGATCGCGCTGACATCGCATCTGGTGGATCTGAACTACGTGGCATTTTCGAAGGCCGTCTGGGACAAGCTCACACCCGAGCAGCAGGCGAAGGTGCAGGCTGCGGCGGAAGCCGCCGCTGAAAGCGGCCGCAATGCCCAACTCCAGAAAGAAGCAGACCTGGTGTCGTTCCTGGAAGAACAGGGCCTGGCGATTTACGAGCCGGACCTGAAAGCCTTCCGTGACCACGTGCAGTCTCAATATGTCGGCTCGGAATTCGCAGCCTCCTGGCCCGACGGCGTGCTGGACAAGATCAACGCCCTTGGCAAGTAACCCAGGCAGGGCAAGGGTGGCGTTCACCCTTGCCCGATCCGGCAAACAGCAGACATGAAACAGATTGCAGCAGGTCTGAAACACACGGCCCAGGCCATCGCGGCGGCCATGATGGCCGTCATGTTCCTGACATTCGTGCTTCAGATTTTCATCCGCTATTCGGCCCGTCTGGAATGGCTGCCCGACTATGTCCCCTTTCTGGAACCGACACGATTTGGCTGGACACTGGAGCTTTGCCTGGTCCTTTGGCTCTGGCTTGTCTTCTGGGGCAATGCCTTCGTGGTGCGCGAAAGTGACCACGTACGGTTCGACATCCTGTACAGCCGGGTCAGCCGGCGGACCCGGCGCATCTTCGTGATTGTCTCCGGCTTGTGCATTGCCGTTGGCCTGGCCGTTTCAATCGAACCCACCTGGGCCAAGTTCTACATCCTGAGGCTCAAGAAAACCGCGACCCTCTCCTCGTTGTTCGGCGACGGGATCAGGATGCGCGACCTCTACGTGGTCTACATGCTGTTTCTCGTCGCCGTCTCCGCGCGCTACTTCTGGATCGTGTGGCAAGCGTTCCGTCACGGCGTGCCCGATGCGCCGGGCCCTGACGAGCGGAGGCCGGGCGAATGAGTTTCCAGTTCCTGCTGTGCCTCGGAACGCTGTTCCTGCTGGCAGGCATCGGTGCGCCGATCGCCTATGCCATCCTGATTTCCTCGCTTGTCTATCTGTTTGCCGCGGGACAGGACATCGGGCTTGCCGGCAAGGTGCTCATGGACGGGCTCTATTCCAGCTTCGTCCTGCTGGCGGTGCCCCTGTTCATCGTCGCGGCAAACATCATGAATGCGGGCACAATCAGCGACCGGCTCCTGCAGTTTTGCATTGCGCTTGTCGGCCGGTTCCGCGGTGGTCTCGGGCATGTCAACATCGTCGCCTCCCTGATCTTTTCCGGAATGTCCGGATCGGCGGTGGCCGACGCTGCGGGGATTGGCAAGATCATCATCGAGATGATGACCAAAAGCGGTCACTACACACGCGGCTATGCGGCCGCGATCACCGCGGCTTCCGCCACCATCGGTCCGATCATTCCCCCCTCCATCCCGATGGTCCTCTACGCGCTCGTTTCCAACACCTCGATCGGGTATCTTTTTCTTGGTGGTATCGTGCCGGGCCTTCTGATGGGGGCCGTCCTGATGGGGCTCAACATCTGGCTGTCGCATCGCAGGAATTTCGCGCTGGAGCAGGCTGTTCCCCTGGTTGAGCTGCCCCGGGTGACCGTCAATGCCTTCCCGGCCCTCCTGATGCCCGCAATCCTTCTTTACGGCATTTATGGCGGCGTCACGACCCCAACGGAAGCTGCTGCCGTTGCGGCGTTTTACGCGCTCATTCTCGCAGGGCTGTTCTATCGTGCCCTGTCTTTGCGCAAGCTTTACGAGATCCTGGTGGAAAGTGCGCGCTCGTCCGCAGCGGTGGGCATCGTGATCGGCGGTGCGCTGATCCTGAACTACATTGTCGCATCGGAAAACATCCCGACACTCATGGCAGCGCAACTCGTCGGACTTGACGTCCACCCGCTGGCCTTCCTGATCACGGTCAACATTCTGCTCCTGCTACTGGGGTGCGTTCTGGATGCAACAACGATCATCCTCGTCATCATTCCGCTTTTCATACCGACTTGCCGTGAGCTCGGCATCGACCTGGTTCACTTCGGCGTGGTCGCGGTCGTGAACTGCATGATAGGACTGATAACACCCCCTTATGGCATCCTTCTGTTTGTCATCAACGCGGTCACCCGTATTCCGCTGAATGAAATCATCCGGGAGATCTGGCCGTTTCTGGGCGTCTTGCTGGCAGCGCTCGCCGCCCTGATCCTGTTTCCGGGGCTTGTGCTCTGGTTGCCAAGGGCCTTCGGTTATGCGGGCTGACTGCTGATCTTGACGCGGTGCTGGCCATGTCAGACGATTTGCCAGCACACGGCCGACGATGGAGTTTGCCAACCGGGACCTGCATGGCGTCCCCGTGACCATCAAGAACAATGATGACCAAAAGGGCAGATCGACCAGGACTGGTGTGAAGGCTTTTACCGATGTTGTCGCACCGGATGACGCGCCGTTTGTAAAGAAGAGGCAAGTCGCCCTTTACGTGGCATAAGAAGGCCGCAGACTTTGACCCTGCGGCAGGTTTTGCACCGATCTCTGGCAGGCAACGGTCCTGATCGCGGCTTTTCGGAGGTGAAATCGGTCCATTGCGTGTAGTATCGGCAAAGTGCGATTTTCAGGAGAACCGACCTTGCCGTTTGCCTGGCCTCATCTGGCGTTGACCGCCTTGCTCGCTGCCGTTGCAGCACCGCTGCCTGCGGCCGCGGCCCAGCAGAGTTCAAAAATCCCTGCCTGGTTGCAAAAACATGTGGGGACTTCCGAGGGTCAAATTGCGTCGATCGTGCTCCAGCGTGCACGTGCGCTTTACGAGCGAAAGCGGCGTCAGGGCAAAGTTCGAAACGCTTGCTACTTTGCCAAGGATGCCACGCGCCCAAGCACCACACGCGGTGGCAAGCCGGGCCGCCGGTTCTATGTGATTTGCGAACAAGGAAAGGTCTTTCGGGCCGTCTCGTCGGGCTACGGCAACGGCCGGAAACTGCGGCGCGCCAATTTCTCCAACGGGCGCCAATGTGCCAAGAACTTCAGCAATGCGGAAGGGTCGAAGCTGACCGCCGGCGGTGCCTATGTCACAGCTGAAACACGGACGTCCTTCAAAGGGTTTTACCGTCGGTCCGGCAAACGGAAGGCGTTTCACCGAACGTTCCTTTTGTTCGATGGCGAAGGCGAGACCGCAAATGCCAGAGAGCGGGCGATCGGTGGACACCCTGCGGTGTTTTTGAAATGGCAGTGCCGTTTCAAGAACCCGAAAAGCCCTCACGCGGACAAGGATGGCTACGTCCCCTATGGGAAACTGGTGAACTACACCGGCGGTCGCAGCAACGGCTGCACCACCTGGTCGCCTGCTGAATCGCGAGAGATCCTCTCCCTCGTGGAAGGCAATCCGACCACGCTTTACATCTATCCGGAAGGACGTGACATCGACGCGGTGGCAAATGCCGTCAGGAAACGCAAATCGCTGAAAAACACCGGGCTGTATTGGAACGCCGGCTGCCTGAAGGCAATCGGCTCGCCCAAGTTCTGGCCCAAAAGGAAGCTGCAGCCGATCATCAACGAATGGCGGCGTTCCCTGCCGAAACAACCGCCCCTGGAATTGCCGATCTGCAAGTAAAACCGGTTTACATTCCGCGTCAGAGTACTGAATACCTAGGCTGAGAGGCCGTTTCGCAGCGTCGCCAGCCGCTCAAGGACAGCGCTCCTTTTCTCGTCGAGCTCCGCCCTGAGCCGGTCGATATGCGACAGCTTTTCGATCATTTTCTCTATGCCGTCTTCGCACGGACCAGAGCCTTCGTCCGACAGGCATGCGCTCATTGCGCGAATCTCACGCGCGGAAAAACCGGTCGCGATAAAATCGCGGATACGCCCGGCCCTGCGCAGGTCCGCTTCGCTGTAACTGCGATACCCGTTGCGCATTCGCGATACGTCCAAGAGACCCTCTTTTTCGTAGTGGCGTAGCATGCGCTGCGTGATACCCAAACGCTCAGCAGCTTCCTTTGCCTGCATGAAAGATATACTCCCGAAAAGCCTGACACCAATGTAAGCGTTGTCCTCCACTCAGCAAGGTGCCGGGTGGTTGATTTCAATCCATCCACCCAGCGCGTTTATCGTCAGTTGCGAAGCGACCAGCCGCCATCAATCGTCAGAACCTGGCCCGTGAGCCATTCGTTCTGAGGACTGCCGAGGCGCAGTATCCAGGGCACGATGTCTGCGGTCACGCCCCGGCGTCCAAGGGGCACCTGCGCCGCTTCCTGTGCCTCGACCTGCCGCGCCACCTCTTCCGGAAGGCCCATCATTCCGGTCAATGCACCGCTCTTGACCGGTCCGGGCGAAACGGCGTTGACGCGAATGCCGTCGCCTGCAAGCTCGACGGCCCAGGACCTGGTCAGATACTCCAGCGCTGCCTTGGAGGCCCCGTAATGCGCCAGCATCGGTGCCGCGTTGCGTGACACGGCTGTGCCGATATTGACGATTGCTCCCCTGCTTTCACGCAGAGCCGCGTGGGCCGCCTTCACCAACAAGGAAGGTGCCGCAATGTTCAGGACAGACATGTTTGCAATGACAGCTGCATCATATGAATCGACGGGCAGCGGTTGCCCTGCACCGGAGTTGTTGACGACCAGATCAATGCGTCCCCATCGATTTGCCGCCGCCTCGACGATCTGTTGCCCGCTTTCCGCCTCAGCACTGTCCATCCGGAGTGGAAGAATGCCGTCGCGCTGCGCAACGACTTCCGCCAGCCTGTCCGCATTGCGGCCGGTGATGAGAACGTTCGCACCTCTTTCCGCAAGCCGGATTGCGACCGCCTGACCGATACCGGAACTGCCGCCGGTGACGATTGCAGTCTTTCCCTGCCATATGCTGTCCTGCGCCATTCGTTTTGTCTCCTGTCCGGGATATTCAAGGTTTCAGATAGGCGACACGCTTAACGCCCTGACACTAATGTCAGGGTCAATGGCTCAGTTGGTTCAATGCGAAGAAATCTGAAAAGCCGGCACGTCGTTGGGCGCGGTTCCGGCGGGTATCGACGTGAGCCAGGGCGCCGGCGAATTGATTTGCGGTTGCGATAGCACCGCTATCCGCGTGACAGGACCAGCCACGCGTCCCGCGCCGCATCGACCGGCCGGACCAGTTTCACATCCGCGGCATCGGCATAGCGGCGCAGCGTGAGAGCGCATTCCACTTCGCCCCGCTGAAGCCCCTCGAAAGCGGCGACGGTCAAGCTCACCTCGACGACCTCGTCAAACTCCGCAAGGGATGTGTAAGAACGGGTCGCCGGATGAAGCGCGATCGTCCGGGGCTGCTCGACGCCGGATCGGGTCAAGACTGCGAGGGGCTGGCTCGTGGCAATGAAGGTATCGGTCAAGAGGATACCGTGCGTGTACTGCGCAATCGCGACGATTTCCGAAGCCATCTGGTGTGCAGCGCAAATCATCATGTGCGTGGCTTCGCCCCGGACGCAGCGCTCCAGCATGCCGGTCACGTCCGGCGCATGGATTATGCGCGCCTCGCTGTCACGCTCCCGAAGGTGCTTTTGCAACACGAAATCATGATTGGTGCCGTCGGGGCCGAGGGTGACCCAAACCATTTGCCGATCTGTGGTTGTCTTTCGCAAGTGGCGGGTCCTCGACCGAACGGTTTTTTGAATCTCTCGCAATTTCGGGACTGCGCAAGATGGATTACCTTACCCGATTTACACCCGCATCTCCGCTTGTTCCGTTTCAGTCAACCGATCCCGCGAGAACTGCATCCAGCCGGCCATTCCGATCCAGGGCGGCGAGGTCGTCACCTCCACCGATATGGGCCGCGCCGACGAAAATTTGCGGCACCGAACGGCGGCCATTGCTGCGCGCAAGCATGACATTCGCCGCCTCCGGATCGCGGTCCACGTCAACCTCGGCATACGCAACGCCCTTGCGCTGAAGAAGGGCCTTGGCAGCCCGGCAATGCGGGCAATCCGGTGCCGTGTAAATCAGCACGCCTGGTCCATGCGCTGGCGCGGCGTTCTCCTGAAGCCAGGCGATCACTTCGGCGGCCGACCTGTTCGGCGGGAAGACGGGATAAAAAACATGCTCGACCAAGCCATCGCTTAAAATGAGAGTCAACCTTTTGATCAGCCGCATTCCATCGACCTCCATTGTCGGCAGGTTCATGGCGTCGGTGAGTGCGAATTCCGCATCGCTCAGGATCGGGAAGGACAGATCGAGGCGATCGGAAAGCTCTTTCTGATAGGCTCCGGTCTGGGTGCTCAGTCCGAAAACCGTGACGCCGAAGGCCGCGAAAACGTCCTTCCCGGCCTGAAACGACAATGTCTGCGGCGTACAGCCCCGCGCACCCGGAATATCGTTCCAGCCGGCAGGCAGCTCAACCCCGGGAACGCCGGTCATCGGATAGGCATAAACGACCACGCTGCCCGGCACTTCAGACAGGTCCACCCATTCTCCCGACGTGGCGCGCAATCGCAAAGAGGGGACTTTCATGCCCGTCAGATGATCCGCACCGCCATCATCGACGGGGCTCGGCAGATCGTCTGGCAGCACCAGCGGGTTGGTGGATTCTTGCGTATTCGTCATGGAGCCGACTCTCTTTTGCTCGCCTATTGGTGCCCCATTACTGCTTTCGCGGATAGGTCCAGTCTGTGCATTTTTATTGGTCTGGTTCCGTATACGGATGATGGAACAGGGAATCAGTCCTCCATCTTGTTGTGCGAGGTCCTGAAAATGATTGTTTGGCCCGCTTTTACGGTCCGGAACTGTCCCTGCTCGACAGCAGCTTTGAGCTGAACGATATGGAACGCAACGATTAGTGCACCGTTTTTCAGATTCACCGGGAAATCAATCTGCCGAAGCAATCAACGGTTTCTGCACGGCCGACGACATCTGAAGTGCGTTTCAAAGGCACCAATCAAGCGTCCCGTGATGCGGGCGGTCTGGCTCGTTCAGCGCTCTCTCGTTGTCCTCAGCGATCATGGTGCGAAGCCAGGCCATCAGCTTCTTCAAGGGCGGGCGCTTGACGCCCTGACGGGTCAGCATGTGATAGCCGGTGCCCGGATCTTCCTCATCCTCAAACAGCACCTGCAGGCTGCCGGCGTCGATGTCGGGTTTGATAAACGCCTTTGCCGTTGCAGAAACCCCCTCGCCGCGGCGCAGTCCCTCAAGTAGCATGTAGCCCGGCAAATGGGTGACATTGAGCTTCTCACAGGGCACGACGCCCTGATTTTTCATCCAGATTGCAAGTTCATTGGTGCCGTATTCCTGCAGCCACGGAAAGTCCAGAATGTCCTCCGGGCCGTTGATCGCCCTGTCGCCGATCAGACAGTGCGCTCCGACGACGGCAAAGCTGGTTGGTAGAAGAAGTTCGGAGTCGAGGCCGGGCCAATCACCCTTGCTGAAACGGATCGCCATGTCGGTGCCGCCGGGCGTCAGCTCGATGACTTCCGCCGTCGGGTTGAGCATCAACTCGATATCGGGATGTTTCAGGCGGAAGTCGTTGATCCGGGGCATCAGCCAGCTGACCGCGAATGTCGGCGTCATGGTGATGTTGAGCGGCCTGGCGTGATCGTCCTTGAGAAGCGCATCGACGGTTTCCCGAATAGCCTCAAAACCGCCCTTGAGACCGCTGAACAGCTGTTCGCCTTCCAGGGTCAGGGCAACACCCCGGCCCTCCCGCATGATCAGTTTCAGTCCCATGAAACTCTCAAGGCTGCGGATCTGCTGGCTGACAGCTGCGTGGGTGACATTAAGCTCCCGTCCGGCAGCCGAAAGGCTTTTTGATTCAGCCACGACGGCAAACACTTTGAGACTGTTCAACGGAGGGAGGGAACGCCAATCCATATGTAACTTTTCCTTACATATTTAAAATCTTCCTGACTCGCGATTTCCTCGCTAAATCGCCATATTCTCATCAGACGCCAACCGAGGAGTGTAAGTCAATGTTAGATATTTATGCACGAAGCCTTCTGGAAGCAACCCGCTCATCGCGCGCTGAAACGATGGATCCGCTTACCAAGCGCCGTCTGGCCGAAGAGCGGAACCGGGAAGAACAGGCCGCCCGTGTCTGGTGGCGCAGGCCCTATTGGGTGTGATCTCCGCAAAGTGGCTCTTCCGGCTTGCAGACCGGATGTTCGCCAGCTGACCTCGACAGTCTGAAAAAAGCAGGGTCCGGCACAGCGCCGGGCCTGTTTTCTTGGGCAATGTCCAATGTCCACGCTGCGGCAGCAGCTTCCGTCCGGCCTGGAAACTGGTCTATCATCCGGAGGCACGATAAGACCGCAAAACGCTTTTTCAGGGCCCCAGATGCACCGTTCGACGTCAGACTGGACAGCAACAGCCGTGCTTGAACACCTCGGCGAACTCGGGACAGAGGAAAACCGACAAGGCATGGCCCGGTTCGGTATCGACGCGTCCAGAGCTTTTGGCGTGCCGCTCTCCGTTCTTCGCCCGTTTTCAAAGGAACTTCGAAAGTCCCCAGACCTGGCGAGCGATCTCTGGGCGACCGGATTTCACGAAGCCCGATTACTTGCCATTTTCATCACACCTCCAAAGGCGATGACATCAAAGCTGACACAGTGCTGGCTGGATGACATCAACTCCTGGGACCTTTGTGATCAACTGACCAGTGTTCACGCCCTCCGCGAAGATTCAGGGGTCCTCGTGCCGGTTCTCGTTGCCGATGAACGCGAGTTCATCAAGCGCGGTGGCTTTGCCCTGATCGCCTGGCGCGCGGTCCACGCCAAAGCGGCACCGGACCAGGCGTTCCTGGACTGTTTCGACTTCATCCGCGCAGCCTCAACGGATGAGCGCAATTTCGTCTGGAAAGCGGTTCACTGGGCCCTGAGGCAAATCGGCAAGCGCTCTGCCGCCTTACACGGTCCGGCGCTCGGCCTGGGCAAGGAACTCGCCCTTTCGGATGACAGGACAGCGCGCAAGATCGGCCGCGCAACGGTTAAGGAACTGTCTTCGCCGAAGGTACGCGGCCGGCTGGGTCTCGATTAGGGTCCGCCGCCTATACCTCGACTTCAACCGTACCGATCGGGTTGGAGCAGCACGCCAGGATGTAACCGGCTTCGATATCGTCTTCGCTGATCCCGCCGGAATGCACCATATGGACCTCACCGTCCAGTTTCCTGACCTTGCAGGTGCCGCAGACACCGAACGTGCAGCCCGAGGGGATGTTCAGACCGGCGTCCTTGGCGACGGCCAGAATGGTATCGGTCTCCGTGCACCAGGCGGACACGCCCGAATTTGCAAAAACGATCTGTGCCTTCGTGTCTTCCTGCGGAACGACATCGTCGAATTCGGTCAGTTCCGCCTTGGTTTCCGCTGGTGCCTGGAAGCTTTCCTGGTGATAGCGGTCCATGTCGTATCCGAGCGCGTTCAGGATTTCGCGGACCGCATCCATGAACCCTTGCGGGCCGCAGCAATAGACATCGCGCTCCAGGTAGTCGTTGCACATCAGCCCGAGCATAAGCTGGTTGAAATGACCGCGATACCCGGTCCAGACCTCGTAAGGATCGCTCTGCCCGACGACGAAGTGCAACTGCAATCCGGTGACCCGGCTTGCCATATATTCCAGTTTCTGACGGAAAATGAGATCGGCAGGGCGTCTGGCGCACTGAATGAAACAGATGTCCGGGTCCTCGCCCCGTTCGAACAGCGTCTGCGCCATCGACATCATCGGTGTGACACCTGAGCCTGCCGAGATGAACAGGAACTTGCCGTCCGGGCTAGGCGGCAGATGAAAGAGCCCGGCAGGACCGAACGCCTTCAACCGCATGCCGGGCTTCAGATTGTCCAGAAGCCAGCGCGATCCCTGGCTCCCCGGCTGGGCCTTTACCGTAACGGATGCATAGGCGCTGGTGACCGGCGAAGACGACAACGTGTAGGTCCGCTGCACATTGCCGTCCGGCAACGGCAGATCCAGCGTGATGAACTGCCCTGCCCGGTAGACAAACGTTGCCCCGGACGGTGGACGGAACGAGAACGTCTTCACATCAGGCGCTTCCGGCACCACCATCACGCATTCAAGCAGCTCGCTGTCGGACCAGACAGGTGTATCGCGTCCCGGCATCGGTATCATCGGGTCACTCCGCCGCGACACGGAAGCGCCCGAGAAGGGACGTTTCCAGATGTGCCGCATACCAGTCGACGAACTGAATGACACCGCTTTCCTGCACCGGTGAATACGGTCCGGGTTCGTAGGCCGGTGAACAGATGCCGATC
>JBCDEN010000630.1:0-2967 GCA_039179715.1 Pseudomonadota bacterium | reverse complement strand
GGAGGAGTTTCGCGTGAGGATACCGATGGGGCGCTACGGGAAGTCCCTTGAAGAGATTGCCTCGGTTGTTGCATTTCTCGCGTCAGACAGCGCCGGCTACATCACGGGTCAGAACATCCGGGTTGACGGCGGCATCACCCGCTCGGTCTAGGTGATGGACCCATAAATGAGGTCGAAATGGTTTGACCGGCTTGCTTCTCCTCCGCGTTGCGAAAGGCTTGAAAATGAACCACATTTCCTGCGCTTCCGCGCCTTGACGAGACGCAAGCCGCTTCAAACCCTCTCGGCCTCATTTATGAGTCCGTACCCTAAGGTCAGGCCCCGGCAAGTCTTCGCGTCCGTATTCTGGATCTGTGCCGAATTGCGTCCGGCAAATGACCCGGTATCATTAAAAGCAGCCTTGGTTTGAAAAACCGGCTTGGCATTCGAGCCCAATTCACTAGGGTACGGACAAAAGAACAAATCGGGTCTGATATGAACGAAACCGCTCCGCTTACCGTCGATGTTGTCTCCGACGTCATGTGTCCATGGTGCTTTATCGGCAAGAGACGGCTTGAGGCGGCGTTGAAATCCGTGCCTCAGCTGAATGTCGAGGTGCGCTGGCACCCGTTTCAGCTTGATGCGACATTGCCCAAGACCGGCAAGGACCGGCAGCAATACCTGAACGACAAGTTCGGAGGCGCTGAGAATGCAGCGTCCGTTTACGACCGGATCAGGGAAGCCGGAGCACAGGAAGGCATTGCGTTTGCTTTCGAGGATATAAAGCTCTCACCGAATACGCTCGATTGCCATCGGCTCGTTTTGTGGTCACGGGCAGACAATGTCCAGAGCGATGTCGTGGAAAGACTGTTCAAGGCCTATTTTCTGGACGGCGAAGACCTGACCCGGGCGGATACCCTGGTCAGAATTTCGGAAGAAGCCGGGATGGAGTCCGATCTGGTTGAACAGCTTCTTGAAACGGAAACAGATCTCGACAAGACGGAGGCTCAAATCGCAAAGGCGCAGGAATCCGGGATTACCGGCGTACCCTGCTTCATCATCGACGGACGGTTCGTGCTGGCAGGTGCAGAAAGAGCGGAAACCATCGCCGCAGCGTTGATGCACGCGGAAGAAACGCGGTCTGATCCGGACGCTATCTGATCGGGCAATCCTTTAAGCAGGCAAAGAAATACCCCGCCGGTTTGCCAGCGGGGTTTTACTATTGCCGGGGCAAGAGCCGCTTCCGGATCAACCCTTGAGGATCGAACGGCCGGCGTAAACGGCCTGAGGACCGAGTTCTTCTTCGATGCGGATCAGCTGGTTGTATTTCGCAAGCCTGTCGGAACGGGCCAGCGAGCCCGTTTTGATCTGTCCGCAGTTCGTCGCAACCGCGAGATCGGCAATCGTTGAATCTTCGGTTTCGCCGGAGCGATGCGACATGACGGCCGTATAGGCGGCCTTGTGCGCGGTCTCAACGGCATCCAGCGTTTCGGACAAGGTTCCGATCTGGTTCACCTTGATCAGAATGGAATTGGCCACGCCCATATCGATGCCCTTGCGTAAACGCTCCGAATTGGTCACGAACAGATCGTCCCCGACGAGCTGGCACTTGTTGCCGATCAGGTCCGTGGTCGCTTTCCAGCCATCCCAATCGTCTTCTGCAAGACCATCCTCAACTGAGATGATCGGGTAGCGGGAGACGAGGTCGCCGAGATAGTGCGCCATCTCTTCGGGAGCGAGCGACTTGCCCTCGCCTTCAAGGACGTATTTTCCGTCCTTGAAGAACTCAGTGGAAGCTGCATCGAGCGCCAGATAAACATCATCGCCGGGCTTGTAGCCTGCTGTTTCGATGGCCTTCATGACGAAGCCGATCGCAGCATCGGTCGATTCAAGATTGGGCGCGAAGCCGCCTTCGTCGCCAACCTTGGTGTTATGCCCTGCCGCATTCAGCGCCTTTTTCAGTGTGTGGAAGATTTCCGAGCCCATGCGCACGGCTTCACCGAGGCTTTCTGCCCCGACCGGCATGATCATGAATTCCTGGAAATCGATCGGATTGTCGGCATGTGCGCCGCCATTGATGATGTTCATCATCGGAACCGGAAGGGTTCTGGCGGACGTGCCACCGACGTAGCGGTAAAGCGGCAGACCGGAGGCCTGCGCCGCGGCTCTTGCAACCGCGAGAGATACGCCAAGTATCGCGTTGGCGCCGAGCCGTGCCTTGTTGCTGGAGCCGTCAAGGTCGATCATGGCCTGGTCGATCTGGAGCTGGTCCTCGGCATCAAGGCCTCCGACCGTCTCGAAAATCTCTCCGTTCACGGCCTCAACGGCTTTCAGGACGCCTTTTCCCATATAGCGATCACCGCCATCGCGAAGTTCAACGGCTTCGTGCGCACCCGTGGAGGCACCGGACGGCACAGCGGCCCGGCCGAAGGATCCGTCTTCCAGAAAGACGTCGACCTCAACTGTCGGATTGCCCCGGCTGTCGAAAATCTGGCGTCCGACAATATCAATAATGGCGGTCATGGAATAACTCCCTTGTCGCATGGACATTTGCTGGCTCGTGCCGATGAAGAACCGGCGTGTTTGGGGCCGCGAATTCGGCTAATGGGCTGGAGGTGCGCTCCAGAAATCTACGCCCTGGTTCGGCGTGCTGGTTGTTCTTTCTACGTGTTCGTTTTGATGACGGCATCAATCGCCTTCAACTGGCGGAGCAAGGCTTCCAACTCGTTCAGCGGGACCATGTTTGGTCCGTCCGAGGGCGCCTTGTCCGGGTCTGGGTGTGTCTCGATGAAAAGGCCGGCAACACCGGCGGCCACCGCGGCACGCGACAGAACCGGCACCATCGTCCGGTCGCCGCCGGTTGACCCTCCCTGCCCGCCTGGCTGTTGGACGGAATGCGTTGCGTCGAAGACAACGGGCGCTCCCGTTTGCGCCATGATGGGTAGCGCCCGCATGTCGCTTACGAGCGTGTTGTAACCGAAGCTGGCG
>JBCDEN010000463.1:0-4083 GCA_039179715.1 Pseudomonadota bacterium | reverse complement strand
TGAACCTGGCCTACATGTTCATTACCCACGATCTGGCGACCGTCCGCTCGATTGCCGACGAGGTGGTGGTGATGCAGAAGGGCAAGGTCGTCGAACAGGGGCCAAAGGACAAGATGTTCACGCCACCGCATCACCCGTACACGGACCTCCTGCTGTCGTCGGTTCCGGAAATGGACCCGAACTGGCTGACGACGCTGCTCGAGGAAAGAGGAACGGATTCAATCGGCGAAGCGGCCAACGTCTGATTGCGAGAAAAAAGAAAACCCCGGGATTTTCATCCCGGGGTTTTTCTTTGCGCACGATTTCAGGTGCGGTCAGCCGACCATCAAATAGCCGGACAGAGCCATAACGCCAACAATCACGGCGTAAACACCGACGAGACCCTGCCAGGATCCGCTGTGCTCTTTATACTCGCGAATTAGATCATCACGGGTCATGGCGACCTCCTGTTGCCTGGGCATTGCCCAGAATGATGGCGTTTCAACCTCACCGGACACTTAATCGACAGAAGTTAAGAATTCAATGCACCAATACTGAGAATCGCACGCCCATTTCTGCATATCTGGCCTGTGACTTATTCATAAAACGCTTAGCTCCATGGTCAGGACTCATTCATTTGGATGAATCGGTTCGGATACGAGGCGCAAAGCTCCTGGAAACCATCCGGTTTCCAAAGATTTGCAACGACGTTGCCGGGCAAATTCACTCTATCCCTGCAGGACGCAAACACGGCGGTTTTTCATGCGCATTGTGAAGATTTGCCGGTATTCTCCGGGCACGGTGTGGCAACAGACCGCATCCGGTTCTGAACACCAAAGCCCGGTGTTTCCGTGCTCCCGGCTTTCGCGCACCGGCGCGCTCCCCACTTGATGCCGCATAGGGTATCGGGGGTGCGGGAGCGTTGACAAACCTTTGCAAGACAATCCTCCAAAAGCCTGCCAAAGTGCACGGTCACAGACGATGTACATTTGCCGTCCCCGCCGGATCGGGGCGCTTGTGGAGACCCAATGCCATGTCCGTTCTGGTTTTCAATAAACCGTTCACACAACAAGAACCGATATCGCCCGAGGCGATCGCGGAAGCGGCGCGCGTTCTGGAGAGCGGGCGGTTGCACCGGTACAACACCGTGGACGGCGAAGACGGGGACACGGCACTCTGGGAGAGTGAATATGCCGCCTATCAGAGCGCAAAATACTGCCTGGCAACCACCTCGGGTGGGACCGCCATGCAGATCGCGCTGCGCGCCGTGGGCGTTCGCTCCGGCGATGCCATTCTGACCAATGCGTTCACGCTTGCGCCCGTCCCCGGTGCGATTGCGGCCGTTGGGGCCATGCCGGTCTTTGTCGAGACCACAGCCAATCTCACCATCGACCTTGACGATCTCGAAGCCAAGATCAAGTCCAGCACTGCCCGGGTCCTGCTGCTCTCTCACATGCGCGGGCATCTGGCCGACATGGAGGCGCTGTGCACGCTTCTGGAAAAGCACGGCATGTTGCTGGTCGAGGACTGCGCGCACACGATGGGAGCACAGTGGAACGGCATCAAGAGCGGCAACTACGGCAAGGTGGCCTGCTTCAGCACGCAGACCTACAAGCATCTCAACAGCGGCGAAGGCGGTCTGCTGACAACGGATGATGCCGATATCATGGCAAACGCCGTCATCCTGTCCGGGTCCTACATGCTGTTCGAGAAACATCTCGCGCGCCCCGACCGGTCCGCCTTTGAAACGCCCCGGTTCGAAAACCCGAACTGTTCCTCAAGGATGGACAATCTCAGAGCGGCGATCCTGCGGCCGCAGCTGCCCCAGCTTGAGCGGAATATCGATCGCTGGAACCGGCGTTACAGGATCCTTGAGAAGAAACTCCGGACCGCCACCAATGCGCAGGTTCCGAACCGGCCCGAACAAGAGCATTATGTCGGCTCGTCATTCCAGTTTCTTGTTCCCTCATGGACGGACGGGACCTGCCGGTCCTTCGTGGACGCCTGCAAGAAGCGGGGCGTTGAACTGAAATGGTTCGGCGACGAAAATCCGGTCGGCTTTACCAGCCGGTTCGACAGCTGGAAATACGCTCCCGATCAGTCGCTGCCCGGAACCATCGCGATCCTCAGACGAATCATGGATTTGCGTGTCCCGCTGAGTTTCACCGAAGAGGATTGCGACACGATTGGAACTATCATCGTGGAGGAACTCGGGCGGGTCGGGTCCGACTAGGACTTTGCCTGTCAGCCGTTCATGAGGCCGCTTTCGTGACAAGGCCGCTATCGCAGGAGGTCTTGCAGGAACAGCCCGTTTGCGCGTAGCTCCGCTCCAGCTCGATCAGGCGCTGCTTGCGCCAGAGCCCGCCGCCATATCCGGTCAGCGAGCCGTCCGCACCAAGAACACGGTGACAGGGCACGACGATCGCGATCTGGTTTGCCCCGTTGGCACGCGCAACCGCGCGCACTGCGGTCGGCCGTCCGAGTTCGTTGGCAAGATCGGAATAACTTCTGGTGTCCCCTGCCGAGATCTTCAGAAGTTCGCGCCAGACATCCTTGGTGAAGGTGGAGCCGTGCAGGGCAAGGCGGGTTTCAAAGACGCCCGATTTGCCGGCAAAGAATCGATCCAGCTCTTCCTGGATCTGGTCGGTAACCTCGGTTCGTCCGAAACCGACCCTGCCCTTTGCAAAGGCCTGCAGTTTCCTGAATTCCGCCGGAAGTGCCTTGCGGTCGAGAAACTCCAGCAAATGCAGCTGCGTCCTGTCGGCAACGGCAATCAACGGGCCGAGCGGTGACGACACCCAGTCCGCAACGAGCAGCGGGTCACCTGAAAACGTTCCCGGCGCCTGCCCAAGGACTTTGGCAAACGCCTCGCGGAAAGCGCTCGGAGATTCGAAACCAGCGGTGATCTGTGCGTCGATCACCTTGCCGCCTTCGGCAAGCGTCGAGAACCCTTCCTGCAGGCGGCGCTGGCGTGCCATTTCCAGGAAGGTCATGCCAAAGTGCCGCTTGAAGGCGCGGCGGACCGTCGACGGGTCGAGCCCCATCCTGACGATGTCCGGCTCGCCCCATCGATAGGCGGGTCGCTTTTCGAGTGCTGCGATCAGCGGTTTGACGACCGGGTCGGCACTGGCCGCCGGTGTTGTCGGTTTGCAGCGCTTGCACGGGCGGAAGCCCGCCTCGATACATTCGCCGACGGTCTCGAAAAAGGTGCAGTTTTCCCGCTTCGGTTTGCGCGCCGGACAGGTCAGGCGGCAGAAGATGCCGGTGGAGGCCACGCAGACAAAGACGCGGCCGTCATAGGACGGATCGCGGTTGAGCAGTGCTTGATAGAGCGTATCGAAATCAGGTCGGATCATAAGCATGAACCGACCATAAGCCGTCCTTCAGGCAGATGCAGCCGGAAATCGGGCGTTTATTCCTTTGCCCGGAATATTAGCGGTAAACCTGGTTTTCTGCCGGGAAACTCCGCTCCCGGACCTCGTCCGCATACGCCTTGACCGCAGCCTCGATCTGGCCGCCGAGATTGCCGTACACCTTGACGAATTTCGGCGGCGCCGGGTTGAGCCCTAGCATATCTTCCAGCACCAGGATCTGGCCGTCGCACTCGGCGGACGCGCCGATGCCGATCGCGGGTATCGGGATTTCCCTGGTGATCTGCGCGGCAAGCGTTTCCACCATGCCTTCCAGAACGACGGCAAATGCTCCAGCCTCCGTTACCGCGCGCGCGTCTTCGAAGTGCTGATCCCAGTCGTCCTGCTGCCTGCCTTGCGTCTTGAAGCCGCCCATGACATGGACCGACTGGGGCGTGAGGCCGATATGGGCCATCACCGGCACGCCGCGTTCGGTCAGGAAGCGAATGGTCTCCGCCATACGTACCCCGCCTTCGAGCTTGACCGCACCGCACTGGGTCTCCTTCATCACGCGCGCCGCATTGCGAAAGGCCTCAGCGGGGCTTTCCTCGTAGCTGCCGAACGGCATATCCACGACGACGAGTGCCTTCGCCGTTCCCCTGACGACCGCCTTGCCATGCATGATCATCAGGTCGAGCGAGACACCGACCGTCGATTCCATGCCATGCATGACCATGCCGAGACCGTCACCGAC
>JBCDEN010000031.1:0-12762 GCA_039179715.1 Pseudomonadota bacterium | reverse complement strand
GTCTAAGTGCACCTATCCCCACCCGACAATCTTGCACACTCGTGTTACTTCAAAAAGCAATACCAATGTCGTAATCAAGTGATTGGCAGCGGCTTTTCATCAACGACCGTGTTTGTGAGGGATGTGGCGACTGCTCCGTTCAGTCGAACTGCCTCTCCGTCGAGCCGCTTGCGACACCTTTTGGCGAAAAGCGTGTGATCAACCAGTCCAGCTGCAACAAGGACTTTTCCTGCATCAAGGGCTTCTGCCCGTCGTTTGTCGAAATTGACGGTGCTGCGCTTCGCAAGCCGAAAAAGGCCGATGTCGACATCGAGGCAATGATCGAGGCGCTTCCCGAGCCGGCGCTGGCAACGCTTGAGCAGACCCGCAATGCGCTTGTTGCCGGCATCGGCGGCATGGGCGTGACCACAATCAGTGCCGTTCTGGCAATGGCGGCCCATGTCGACGGCAAGCAGGCATCGACGCTCGACATGACCGGTCTTGCCCAGAAGGGCGGGCCTGTGACCTCGCACATCCGTTTCGCTGCAAGCGACCGGTCGATCGAGGGCCCCCGGGTTCCGACCGCAAGCCTCGATCTTCTGATCGCAAGCGACCTGGTGGTCGCAACCAATGCGGACCAGCTCGCGCTCGCGCAGCGCGGACATACACTGACGGTCGCGAACACCAAGGTTGCTCCGACGGCGGAATTCGTGCTCAAGCAGACGCTGTCCTTCGATGAACAGCGCATGGACAAGGCGCTGAAGGAAGCCTCCGGCACTTACCTGGCCATGAACGCGGCGGAAATCGCGGAGAAGCTTCTTGGCGATGCCATCTTTGCCAACATGCTGCTGGTCGGAATGGCGTATCAGAGCGGCGGACTTCCGGTATCCGGATATGCGATCGAAACGGCTCTGGAGCTCAACGGCGCCGCCGTTGCCAACAATGTGAAAGCCTTCCGGGCCGGACGTGTGCTGGCAGCGGAGCCTCACAAACTTCTGGGAGCGCTTCCCTCGGAAGAAACGCCCAGACCGCTCGGCATCGACGAAAAGATAGCGCTCCACGAAAGCGAACTCGCGCTTTACCAGGATGCGGGCTACGCTGCGGCCTACCGGGGGATTGTTCAGGCCGTCAAAAGGGCGGACATTCAGGATGGCCCGGGCACCTTGCGGCTGACGCAGACAGTTGCCGACATGCTCTACAAGGTCATGGCCTACAAGGATGAATACGAGGTTGCGCGCCTTTATTCCGCTGCAGATTTCCGGCAGAAGATCCTTCAGCGGTTCGAAGATCCGAAGGCGATAAAGGTCCATCTGGCGCCACCCCTTCTGGCCAATCGGATTGACCCGAAAACGGGGCGTCCGCAAAAAATCGCCTTCGGGCCATGGATCTTCAGCGCGTTCAAACTCCTGGCAAAGTTCAAGGGTTTCAGGGGAAAATGGTATGATCCTTTCGGCAGAACTGCGGAAAGGCGTGCGGAGCGGGCCCTGATCGAACAGTACAAGGCTGACGTTGCCGAGATCCTGAACCGTCTGCCATTCGTGAACTACGGCCTGCTCGTGGAGCTCGCCCGCGTTCCGGATCTGGTCAGAGGCTTCGGCCCCGTGAAGGAAGCGAACCTGAAGAAGGCGATGGACAGGCGGCGGGTTCTCATGGAGCAGTTGAACAAGAGCGATGACGGCGGCGATCATCGCGATACAGCGACCCAGTTCCTGGAAGCGGCTGAGTAGGGGGCATCGCCCCCGTACCAAGCGTGAATGCGACAGCGTGCACTATGGCGGGTTGTGCAGTCATTCGCGAAGGGCCGTGTTTCGCGGTCTTCCTGTTGAAAGACCGATCAAGTTCGTCGCGTTGACCGGACGGGTATCGCGAATAGTACGGAATTGGTCTCCTGCGGCTGACAGGCATTGCGCCGGCGGGTGAACACGGCATCTGCAGTTCGCAGGTGCAGCATCTTTTTTTCGATCGAATTTACAATTTTTTTCCTCTTTCTTGAGGGCGGAGATTTGTCCGGAAATTTTTAAAAACTTATGCTATTCAATAATTTGTAGAGGTTTCAGGCAATGAAGTTCGAATTTTCGGTAAATTTGTCAAAAAGACAGTTACATTCTGTTCAAACCTGTTGGTTTCTTCTTTAATTCTCCAAATCATCTTCGATATCAGAGCCCTAATGGCGTTTGTGTAGGAAACTGGTGTCGAAGCATGAGTGAAGCGTTGAAAACAGAACTGGTGAACTTTTCGGAGCTTACCGGGGAAGCAGGAAACGCCCGCAAGGCGGAACTGGCCAAACATGTTGCCGCGCTGTTTGCGTTGACTTCAGAACGCTGCTCCGACGAACAGGTCGGGGTCTATGACAGCGTGCTGTTGCGCCTGGTGGACATGGTGGAAGGCGAAGTCCGCCGGTATGTCGCCGAACAGATGTCGGGTCTGAAGCGGGGACCGCGGGCAACGATCTGCCGCCTTGCGGACGACGAGATCTCAATCGCCGAACCTATTCTGGTGCGCTCTACCGTTCTCAACGACGAAGACCTTATCAAGATAGCGGAGAAGCGGGGCAACTCGCACTGTCTTGCCATTGCACAGCGTGAAGTGCTTTCGGAAGGCGTGACGGACATTCTGGTTCAGCAGGGCGACCTGAAAGTCAAGCGCAAGGTGGCGGGCAACGACGGTGCCACCTTGTCCGATAGGTCGATGAAATCTCTCATCAACGATGCCGCCTCGGATGCGACCTTGCAGACTTTCCTGAGTGAACGCGGCGATCTGGCAGAGGCGCATATCGCCGAGCTTGTCGCGGTTGCCAGCGAGGAAGTGCGCAAGAAGCTGCGTGACGCCGGACGCAGCGAAGAGGCCGAGCGGGTCGGTGAAGCTGCCGACATTGCCGCGCAACACATGTCAAACCAGTACTGGCTGGGAAAGTATGATTTCAAAACGGCCGGGGCGCGCGTGTTGCTGCTGGCAAAGCGCGGCATGGTGAATGAAGCCGCGTTGCGCCGCTTCTGCTCGGAGGATCGCTTCGCCGAAGCCGTGGCCACGCTGGCCTTCATGATGCGTGTCGAAATCGAAGAACTCAGCCATTGCATGGTCAGCCCCAATCCGGAACCGTTCATCGTTCTGGCAAAGAGCTACGGATTCTCATCGATTTCGGTCAGCGGGCTGCTGTCCATCGGTCCGTGGCGGCACCGGCTCACACCGGAAGTGCGCGTGGCGGCGATGTCGCTCTTCAGCCGGATGACGGGTTCCGAAGCCAAGCGCAAAATGGCGCATTGGGACAAGAAGGTTGTCGCCTGACGTCAGATTGCAACTCAGATCCAGACAAGGCCCGGCCAGAATGCCGGGCTTTTTTGCGCAATCGCATATGCTCGCTTTTACGATTCTTTTAAATCATGCGGAACCGTGCTTAACAGGGGCGGGGGACATAACGCGACTCGCATGGGGCTGAAATGCAAGACAACAAAACCCAACTCCAAAAGGGTGCCTTACGCCAGATCATGATGCGCGCCACACTCTGCCTGGCAGCTGCTTTGGTCTTTCTTTTCACCGGTTTCAATCCGGGATCGACGATGGCGCAGGCGCAGGGAATAACCGGTGTTGTTACTGGAATTGCATCGGGCAGCAGCGACACCAAGGACGGGACGGAACAGACGGAAAGCAGCCAGACCGGCACGGATGCTGCGACAACGGTGCCACCGGTTGAAGCGCAGGAAGCCGGTTTGATCCAGAACATCGATGAGTTTGTCGACCGAGCCGTTGCGGCGCGCGATGTCTTCCGGACAATTCTCGGGGAAATCCCGGTTATTCACCAGACCATGCTGTGGACGCTGCGCGCCGAAGGTGAAGGGGCGGGCCTGAGCTGGATACCGACCGCGCTTGTCGATATCGCCGCGGGAATCATTTTTGGGGTTCTGGCCATGACGCTGCTGGCCCGCTGGGGCCGGCGCCAGTTTATGGGCATGTACCGGGAGGACGTCTACAGCCGGTCCGACAAGATCATCTATCTTTACCTGCGCGCGCTGCTGATGCTCGTCGGTGTCGCGCTGTTCTTCGGTGTCGCGGTCGTCGTCTATCTGATGGTCGGATCAGGTTTGCAGGCGGCGAACCAGACAGCTCTGGTGGTGTTCAGCGTCATTTCGGCGTTTGCGGTTCTGCGCATCATTTTCCTGAATGTCCTCGTTCCGGACGCGGACAGCCACCGGCTCTTGAACCTGACAAGCAAAGAGGCCGGCAGTCTTTACAGAGCCCTGGTCCTCGGTGGCGCGGTTTCGCTGTTCGCGGTCGGATTTTGCCTGTGGATGGAGCGGCTCGGACTTTCGCGCGACGCTCACAAGATCGCACTCATCGCGGCATCGGCGCTGTCCATGATCATCCTGATCGGGATCTCCATTGCCTATCGCAGGGTCATCGCCGGGCTGATCCGAGGCAAGGCCGGCAGCGATGCCCCGATTTGGCGGAAAGTGCTCGCGAATGTCTGGCACTTCGTCGCCGTGATTTATTTCCTGATCGCCTGGGGGATTTCGGCTGTCCGCATCCTGCTTGACCTTCCCGACGCGACCGGTCTCGTTGGCGCACCCCTGCAGGTCATGCTCCTGGCGGCAATCGTTTACGGGCTCCTGGTTCTGGTGATCGACAAGCTTCTGCTGCCGCGCCTCGATACGGCCGATGCGCAAGCGAAAATTGCCGAGGACATACAGCGGGCGGACGAAAATGAAGGCCATCAGGAAGATGTGGAAAGCGCCCTCGCACAGGCGCGCGCGGAAGCTGCCGAGCGCGAGGCGCAACGCTCTCCCTTCCGGGATCTGTTCGACAAGGGTGCGGTGATCATCGTGGTGTTCGGGTCCGTGGACTTTCTGGCGTCCTGGTGGGGACTGCCGCTTGCAGGAAGCAGTTCGCTGATCGGTTCTTTCGTTGAAGTCCTTCTTGTCACTTTCCTGGGTTACATGGCCTATGAGTCGGTCAAGATCGTCATCGACCGGCAGATCGCCAAGGAAGCGCCGGCGGAAGAAGACGAGGAAGTCGAAGTCGGCGGAGCCGGGGAAAGCCGGATCGCAACGCTCCTGCCGATTTTCCGGAATTTCCTGCTCATCACCATTGTCGTGATCGGCGCGATGGTGGTCCTGTCGGAGCTCGGTGTGAACATTGCGCCTCTGTTCGCCGGTGCCGGTGTCGTCGGTCTTGCAATCGGCTTCGGGGCGCAGACCCTGATCAGGGATATTTTCTCAGGCGCTTTTTACCTGCTCGACGATGCCTTCCGCAAAGGCGAATACATCGATATCGGCAGCGCGAAGGGTGTTGTGGAGAAGATCTCCATCCGGTCAATGCAGCTTCGGCATCACCGCGGCGCACTGACGACCATCCCCTTTGGCGAGATCCAGCAGGTCGAGAACTTCTCCAGAGACTGGGCGGTCATGAAACTCGCGTTCCGGGTGACGTATGACACCGATGTCGAAAAGATGCGCAAGCTGATCAAGAATTTCGGCAAGGAGCTTTTGCAGGACGAGTATTACGGGCCGATGTTCCTGGCACCGCTGAAGTCCCAAGGCATCATGTCGATGGAAGATTCAGCCATGATCGCGCGGGTGAAATTCACAACCAAGCCTGGAAAGCAATTCGAGTTGCGCAAGATCGTGTATGCCGGGCTGCGCGACATGTTCGAACAGAACGGTATCAAATTCGCACATCGCCAGGTCACGGTGCGGGTTGTCGGAGAAGGCGGTGCCGACGGTGAACCGGACGCGGTGACGCCGGCCGGTGCACAGGCCGCCGTGCAGGCCGCGATACAGGCAGCGGCTGCCGGCGGGGCCGCCGGGATCTTCGATCCGGATGATCCCAGCGACGGGGGTGCAGACCATCTCTGACATGCCTGCACTGGTTGAATACGACTGCGCTTTCGCAGAATGTTGAGCGAGTGCATGGACCTTGCCAGCTAAATCCGATATCGGTCCCGCAACCTGAGAAGCGGGACCGGAATGCGGATTGGATTTCAAGCGGGCGCCATAAACGAGCGCGGAATGAGCGTGGCTCTCTATGACTATGCCCGCGGCTGCCAGGACATTCTGGGCCATGAGGTCATGGTCTATTTCAGCGAGCCGCACAGTGATCCCGCGGTCCTCGACAAGTACCGGGAAGCATTGCAGCTGGTTCCGCTTCCGCGCGGCCGGGACCATTGCCAATTCAGCGAGCCCCACAAACTCGACTTTTGCTATTTTATCCGTGACGGACGCGAACGACTGTTGGGTTTGAGTGCCGGGCGGACCGGCATACACGCGGTTTTCAGGCACTTCGAACCTCACGGCGACGTCTATGCCTATGTTTCCGACTGGCTTTCCGACTGGATGACGGGCGGGCAGGCTCCAGCTGTGCCGCATATGGTCAGCCTCCCTGACGATCCGGGATCACTGCGTCCGGAACTCGGCATTTCAAAGGACGCGTTTGTGGTCGGACGGTACGGCGGCTTTGACCAATTCAACATTCCCTTTGCTCATGCTGCCGTTGTCGAGGCGCTCGCGCGGCGTTCGAACCTGCACTTCCTGTTCGTCAACACGCAGAAATTCCTCGAACATCCCAGGGCCCATTTCCTGCCGCCCGTGATCAACCCGGCCGAGAAGTCGCGCTTCATCAATAGTTGTGACGCAGGTCTGAATGCCAAGAAGATCGGAGAGAGCTTCGGGCTTGCCATCGTCGAATTTCTGCACTTCGGCAAGCCCGTCTTCAGCTGGGCGGGCGGCATGGACCAGAATCACGTCTGTCTCACCCCGAAACGGGACTGGAACTACCGGACAAGGCGCGACCTGCTGCGGCTCCTCACCGAGTATGTTCCCGATCCGGCAGATTCCGATACCGCCCGCAACTCGGTTGAGTGTTACAGACCGGAACCCGTGATGCGGCGCTTTGAAAGTGCGTTTCTGTCAGGAGATTACTCGGCGAAAGACCTGCGCCTTACGAAAACCTTCAAAGCAAAACGGCTTGTGCAGGAAAAGCTCTTGAGGGCGAAGTTCAGGCTCTGGAAAAGCCTTTAGACAAATTCCGGACCACGTTGGTGATGATGCTTTACGACTGTTTTGTTTTCCACAATGAATTCGATCTTCTGGAGATCCGCTTACGGGAAATGGGCGATCTCGTTGACCGGTTTGTTCTAGTAGAAGCGGATCAGACCCAGCGCGGATCCCCCAAGCCCTTTTTCTTTGACGAGAACAGGGAGCGCTTTTCCGCGTGGAAAGACAAGATCGTCGATCTGCAAGTCCGATTTCCCGATGAATTGCCGCCTGCGCTCGGTGTCTACAAGAACCGGCGGAAAAAGGATTGGGAACGCGAGAATTATCAACGCAACTGCATTGCTCGAGGCCTGGAGACCTGCCGCCCCGATGACTTGATCCTGCTCTCGGATGTCGACGAGATCATTCGCGCGGACGTTCTCGATCGCGTGCTTTCGCAGAAACTCCACAAGGGCAGGCTGCTGGTGTTCGAACAAAGTCTGCACAAGCATCATCTGAACCGGATTGTCCCGGGAAAGACATGGTTGCTCGGCTCACGGATGATCGAAAAGAAGTATCTGACCACGCCACAGCAATTGCGCCGGACAAAGGCCCGGATGACGAAGAAGTCCTATGTTCCCGATCTCATGACGCAGCCATTCTTGAGAATACGGAACAACAACCTGTCCGGCATCAGCAGGCCGGTGAAGGTCATCGCCGATGCCGGGTGGCATTTTTCCTCCATGGGCGGGATCGAGGCATTCAGGACCAAACTGGAGTCTGTCGTTCACGGTCAAACCGTCGATACGAGCGACATTCTCAAGCTCTATGAACGCGAACTGGTCGGAACCCAGCTTATTGGGTCCGCAGATCTGCCGTCCTGCGTGCAGGACGGCAATTTCGACCACATGCTGGCTCGGACCGGATCATGACCGCGCGCGCCTGACGCGAACGTTGCGGTTCAGATCGGTTCTGGCCGGTCATGTGAGCTCTTTTGCTCCCGGCGGCGTCGCGATGGGCGCACGATACTTCAGCTCTGGTCGACGGCGAGCCGTTTATAAAGCGCAAACACCACTACCGGTTCAGGCGCGTCAATCCACGAAAGAATGGGCGCAGGCAATCCGTTCCGCGCTTTTCAAACCGGTCGAGAAACGGGACATTCTGCACGTTTGGTCGAAAACCGACAAAATCGCGTCGCATTTGTTTCCCTTGCTTGCATCTCAAATCAGATTGATATAAAGATATCTTTATATCGACATTGATGCCGAACAGGTGCAAGGCAAACGAATGACAGACGACGCAACCCTTTCCGTGGAAGACACTCTTGCAGCTGTGCGCGCTGTGGGGGAGGCGACGCGGCTTCGCCTGATCGCGTTGCTTGCCGAGAGCGAACTCACCGTCAAAGACGCAACAGCGATTCTCGGGCAAAGCCAGCCGCGTATCTCCAGACATCTGAAACTTCTCGCCGAGGCGGATCTCATTCAGAGGTTCCCGGAAGGGTCCTGGGTCTATTACCGGCTCGCAGACGGGCCGGAAGGACAACTCGCAAAGGGGCTGGTCGAAAGAATCTCAAAGGAAGATCCGGTTCTGGCCGCAGACCAGGAGCGTTTCAAGGCGATCCGCAAGGCCAAGGCCGAGGAGGCTGCATCCTATTTCGCCGCGCGCGCGCTCACCTGGGACAGGGAGCGGTCCCTGCATGTCTCCGAGGACGATGTCGAGACGGCGATGCGGGCATCGCTTGGCGACACGCCTTTCCAGTCCTTTCTCGATCTTGGAACCGGGACCGGACGTCTGCTCGAGGTCTTTGCCGATCAATACAGTTCGGCGCTCGGTATCGATGCGTCCCACGACATGCTTGCCGTTGCGCGGGCCAATCTAGCACGGGGTCATCTGACAAACGCTCAGGTGCGCCACGGCGACGTTTACGCGCTCAACGTTCCGCCGCGCTCCTTCGACGTTGTTGCAATCCACCAGGTTCTGCATTTTCTCGACGAACCGGCACGGGCGCTGACCGAAGCGACGCGGGCCCTGCGTCCAGGCGGACGTCTGATGATCGTCGATTTTGCTCCACACGAGCTGGAATTCCTGCGCGAGAGCCATGCGCATCGCCGCCTGGGTTTTGCCCGTGACCAGATGGAGAGATGGCTGGAAGAACTGGAACTTGATCTGGAGCAGGTCACCGACCTCGTTCCGGGTGACGATACCGAAAACAATCTTACCGTTACGCTTTGGCTTGCACGTGATCGCCGCATCGTCACCGATTGGCCCGCGCGCGACACGTCCCGAGAGGTCGCCTGACATGACTGAGTTTTCCGCCCGCCGTTCCCACCAGGCCGCGTTGTCGCCGATCACGGCGTCGTTCGAGTTCTTTCCTCCGAAATCCGACAAGATGGCCGAAACGCTTTGGGGCACGGTCAAGCGTCTGGAAACACTCAATCCGTCCTTTGTTTCGGTCACCTACGGTGCCGGTGGCTCCACGCGCGAGCGCACGCACAGGACCGTTGAGCGAATCCTGAATGAAACGGACCTGCTGCCGGCGGCACACCTGACCTGCGTCGGGGCCTCCCGGACGGAAGTCGACGAAATCGTTCGCGAGTACTGGGATCTCGGCGTGCGCCATCTGGTTGCGCTGCGCGGCGACCCGCTCGATGGGATCGGATCGCGCTACACGCCGCACAACAACGGCTACCCCTATGCGTCCGATCTGGTCGCCGGCATCAAGAAAATCGCCGACTTTGACATTTCGGTGTCCGGGTACCCTGAAAAGCACCCGGAAAGCGGAAGCTGGCAGAGCGAGATCGACAATCTGAAGCGCAAGGTGGATGCCGGTGCGGACCGGATCATCACGCAGTATTTCTTCGACAATGACCTGTTCGATGACTACCTCGACCGCATCGCAGCCGCCGGTATCAACGTTCCGGTCGTTCCGGGGATACTGCCGATCCACAATTTCGAACAGACCATGGTCTTCTCCGCCAAATGCGGCACCAGCATTCCGCCCTGGCTTGCACGCCGGTTCGCAGGTCTCAACAACGATCCGGAAACGCGCAAGCTGGTCGGTGTATCGATTGCCTGTGAACAGGTTATGGATCTCGTCGACCGCGGCATCAATGATTTCCACTTCTACACAATGAACAGGGCCGACCTGACATATGCGATCTGCCACATGCTGGGCATGGGTCAGCAGGCACCTGAAAACATGGCGGCCTGACGGCGGCCGCTGGGCCGCTGCCGAAACACCAGCCTGAAACTGGTGCGCTTTCGGCCGGTCCACCTGACTGCAACGCGCAACGCGCGTCCGCAACATGCATGAACCCAACACAAGGCATCTGAGCTGCAGGTGCCCAGAAGAACAGACTTAGACACTCCGGAAGGAAGACCCCGTGATCAAGTCCGACGCCTTTGAGCGCCTTCGTGACCTTGCCAAGACCCGTATCCTCGTTCTTGACGGAGCGATGGGGACCGAAATCCAGGATCTGAGGCTTGATGAGACAGGGTATCGCGGCGACCGGTTCGCCGACTGGCCGAGCGATGTGAAGGGAAACAACGACCTTCTGAGCCTGACCCAGCCCGATGCAATCCGGAAGATCCATGTCGACTACCTTGAGGCCGGGGCCGACATAATCGAGACAAACACGTTTTCGTCCACGACGATCGCTCAGGCCGACTACGGCATGGAAGAGCTTGCCCATGAGCTCAACCTGGAAAGCGCGCGGCTCGCGCGTGAAGCCTGTGACGCGGTCATGAAGACTGATCCGGCACGCCAGTGTTTCGTCGCCGGGGCGCTTGGTCCGACCAACCGGACTGCCTCGATCTCGCCCGACGTCAACAACCCGGGCTACCGGGCGGTGTCGTTCGACGACCTCAGAATTTCCTACGCCGACGCGGTCCGTGGCCTCATCGCAGGTGGCGCGGATCTTCTGCTTGTGGAGACGATCTTCGACACGCTCAACGCAAAGGCGGCGCTGTTTGCCATTGACGAAGTGTTCGAGGAAACCGGCAAAATCCTGCCGGTGATGATCTCCGGCACGATCACCGATCTTTCGGGGCGTACGCTGTCCGGGCAGACGCCTGAGGCTTTCTGGAATTCCGTTCGCCACGCCGCACCTCTGACCGTCGGTCTCAACTGTGCGCTGGGCGCAAAGGAAATGCGGGCGCATGTCGATGAACTTGGCCGTGTTGCCGATACGCTCGTATGTGCCTATCCGAATGCGGGATTGCCCAACGAATTCGGCGAATATGACGAAAGCCCGGAGCATATGGCTGGCCTGATCGAGGAGTTTGCGTCTTCCGGTCTTGTCAATGTCGTCGGTGGATGCTGTGGCACGACGCCGGACCATATCAGGGCGATTGCAGAGGCGGTTGCAGACAAGAAGCCCCGTGTGATCCCGGAGATCGACCGGCATATGCGCCTGTCGGGCCTCGAGCCGTTCGTGCTGACCAAGGAGACCAACTTCGTCAATATAGGCGAGCGGACCAATGTCACCGGGTCTGCCCGGTTCCGCCGGCTGATCAAGGAGGGCGACTATGCGACCGCGCTCGACGTTGCCCGTCAGCAGGTGGAAAACGGTGCCCAGATCATCGATGTGAACATGGACGAGGGTCTTCTGGATTCGGAAGAGGCCATGGTGACGTTCCTGAACCTGGTCGCCGCCGAACCGGATATCGCCCGCGTTCCCGTCATGATCGACAGCTCCAAGTGGAGCGTCATCGAGGCAGGGCTCAAATGCATCCAGGGCAAGGGCGTGGTCAATTCCATCTCCCTGAAGGAAGGCGAGGAAGCCTTTATCGAGCAGGCACGCCTGATCCGCCGTTACGGTGCGGCTGTCGTCGTCATGGCGTTCGACGAAACGGGGCAGGCGGACACGCAGGCGCGCAAGACGGACATCTGCGCCCGGTCCTACAAAGTCCTCACGGAACAGGTGGGTTTCCCGCCGGAAGACATCATTTTCGATCCGAATATCTTCGCGGTGGCAACCGGGATCGAAGAGCATAACAATTACGGTGTCGATTTCATCGAAGCGACGGGCTGGATACGCGAAAACCTGCCGCACGCCCACGTTTCGGGAGGCGTCTCGAACCTGTCCTTCTCCTTCCGCGGCAACGAGGCGGTGCGCGAAGCGATGCACTCCGTGTTTCTCTATCACGCCATCCAGCGCGGCATGGACATGGCCATCGTCAATGCCGGACAGCTTGCGGTCTATAACGATCTCGACGCCGATCTGCGCGATCATTGCGAGGACGTGGTGCTGAACCGGCGCGACGATGCGACCGACCGGATGCTGGATGCTGCCGAACGCTGGAAAGGCGAGGGCGGCAAGAAGCGGGAAGCCGACCTTACCTGGCGCGGCTGGGGCGTCGCCAAGCGCCTGGAACATGCGCTTGTTCACGGGATCGACGATTTTGTCGTCGAGGATACGGAAGAGGCCCGTCAGGCGTTCGACCGCCCGCTCCACGTGATCGAAGGGCCGCTGATGGACGGCATGAACGTGGTCGGCGACCTTTTCGGGTCCGGTCAGATGTTCCTGCCACAGGTGGTGAAATCCGCACGCGTGATGAAGAAGGCTGTCGCCTACCTGATGCCTTTCATGGAAAAGGAAAAAGAAGAGCTTGGGCTGTCCGGACATTCGTCCGCGGGCAAGATACTGATGGCGACGGTGAAAGGCGATGTGCATGACATCGGCAAGAACATCGTTGGCGTCGTGCTTCAGTGCAACAATTTCGAGGTGCTGGATCTTGGGGTGATGGTACCGGCTGCGAAAATCCTGGAGACCGCGAAAGCCGAAAAAGTCGACATGATCGGCCTGAGCGGGCTGAT
>JBCDEN010000194.1:0-6929 GCA_039179715.1 Pseudomonadota bacterium | reverse complement strand
GCGCAGGCATCCGCAAGCAGACGGAAAAGCAGATCCTGTCCTTCTGCGGTTTCAAACCGAAGGGCTACCACGTCTTCTCGCCGATCCACGGATCGAAGGACACCGACCGCGGCAAAATGCTGTCCCGTGCTGCCGGGCTTGGAAAAAAGGCCGCCTGATTGCCAATCCAGCCTGTCGCCGCCGCTTCACTTTGCGGCGGCGCCGGTCTCTCCGTGTTTGGTGGCGTTGTAGAAAACAACGTAATACTGATAGATGTTGCCGACATATTCGATCGGCTGGCGGCCGATCTGGGCTGCGACGACCCACTCGACATTTCCGAACCACTTGTCGGGGTCATATCCCTGCTGTTTCGCCTTTTCGCGCAGTTTTTCGAAACGGCTCGGGCCGGCATTGTAGGCGGCAAGCGCGAAAAAGGTCTGGTCGGCCTGATCGCCCTTCAGGTCGGCGAAATACCTGTCGGCGATGAAGCGCAGGTATTTCACGCCCGCATGAACGTTCTTGTCCACGTCTCCAGCAATCCCGGTGATGCCGATGGGCTTGCCTTCGGCTGTCGATGGCTTGATCTGCATGAGACCGACAGCTCCGGCGCTGCTGTGCGCCTTGGGATTGAATTTCGATTCCTGGAAACTCTGTGCTGCGATCAGCAGCCAGTCGAAATCGTATTCCTTTCCGTATTTTTCGAAGAGATCGGTGAATTTATCCAGATCCGCCTGGTAGCTTTCATTGCGTATGTCCCGGAGGTACTCAGCTTCCTGCAGGTATTTCTTGAAGATGATGTTGCCCAGCAAAGTTCCCTTCTTGACGCTCGCAGCGAACCCGTTGATTTCCTCAAGGAGCTTGGGCGCGTTCTTGCGAACGGCAATCGCTATCTCGCCGTCGGTGCGCACCGCCGCCCCGGGATGGATCTTGAGCCCTTTGAGAACCTCAAGCCAGAGTTCCGCCTTGTGCTGATCCACGATGGTCATCGGGATGGTCCCGGCGGCGACCATTTCGAGAATGTCTTCGTCTTCAAGACGTTCATCGGCTTGCTCTATGCGAATTGTCTTGATGCCGTCGCGCGCGAATTTCCGGTTCAGATCTTCAAGGCTTTGATAGTAGGAGGCCGAATTCCTGACATAGATGGATCGACCGGCAAGGTCCGCCGTCGAGGTCAGGTCGTTCACGGTGTCGAGCGTAACGGGAACTTCGTGGACATCCTGCAGGAGCGGAACGGAGAAGTCTGCCAGCTTCCGGCGTTCTTCGGTGATCGTCAGGTTGCCGATCGCGATATCGCCGCGGTTCCCGGCGAGATCCGTGAACAGCCGCTCGCGCGGTGTCGGCATCAAGACGATTTCGAAATCCTGGACTTTCTTGCCATAGGCTTTGTCCAGATGCTTTTCGAATTCGATCATCAGGTCGACGGAGACGCCGCGCTGAACGCCCCGGTCGATAAAAAACCCGGTCTTTGAAAACGGAATGAGAACGCGCATGTAGCCGCGTTCAAGGATGGCGTCGAAATCGCCGTCATAGGGTTTGCTGAGCGTTTCCTCGAGCGTTTCTGCTAGCACCTCTTCGCTGGCCTGCGATGGCGGCACGAAATTGAAATGAACAGCAAAGAGCGTTGAACACGCAGCAATTAAAGTTTGAAGACACGTTTTTGAAATGGCCACTGAAATATCCCCCTACGTCATCCAAATAGCCTTTGGGGAGTTAAGCCAATCAAAAGCGTGCGATCAAGCCATCAGGAAGCTTTCAAGTTACGCTGCGTTATTTCGTGAATGTGAGATCCACGGTACCAATGGTGAAACCGCCCTTTTTGACCTTTGCCGTATTGCGCACGGTCCGGCGGTCCACCTGGGTCAGCGTGTCGTCGAAGGACAGAAGCAGGGTGCCGTTTTCGGTTTCAAGTTCGGCAACATAGCCAAAGCGGATCGCTCCGCTGGCATCGGTTGTCACGTTGGTCGGCGCGATGACGTCCGCGCGCTGGCCGACATACCGACCCTCGGCGACCTTTTGAAAGAACCAGGTCTTGGTGTCCTTCTCGCCGTCCTCGTAAACGAAGTCTTCCCGGAGGCGCAGGGTGAAATTGCGCGGGTTCCAGGTCCCGGTGAGATAGACCGTGAAGGGGCGGTAGACGCCGGCGATCTCGCTCTCAAAGACTCCCTTTCCAACGGTCTTGCCTCGAAAGAAGTCTTCGAGCACAAGCGGTTTCGCCGCAGCCGGAAGCGCCGTGAACGCAAGAACGAAAAAGGCAATCAGCAAGTGAGTGCGGGACCTGAGCATTGGGGCATGACCTTCGAGCGTTTGATATGGCCAGATTACGGGTGAGGCCCTGCTTCAGATTTGTTCAAGCGCCAAATTTGTCCTGCCAGGTCGGAACCGGGTCTCCGGTGGCGGCAGAGGCATTGTAGATGCCGCGGGCAATGGCACGCGCAAGGCAGGACGCTGCGGCGGCGCCGAGCTGCACCATGTCCTCCAGACCGCTTTCCAGCTTGCGTTGTCCGGTCGACAGCGCGAAGACAAGATCACCGTCCAAAGGTGTATGGGCAGGCCAAAGCGCCCGGGCAAGACCGTCATGTGCCATGACGGCGAGGCGCTTAGCTTCGCCTTTTGTCAGGACCGCATCCGTTGCGACGGCGGCAATGGTCGTATTGGCACCGGCCTTAAGCGCATCAAGTTTGGTTCGCACCTCGACCGCATCGAGGGGGAAGGGGGAGGCGATCCCGCGTCCGCCGAACTCGTCGCCGATCTCGAAGGGCGATGCCCAGAAATGGGGTCCTTCGCCGATCGTTGCACGCCCGAGCGCGTTGACGGCGACAATCGCGCCGACAGTCACGCCATTGTCGAGCACAAGGGAGGCAGAACCCAGACCTCCCTTGAGATTTGCCGTGGTCGCACCGGTGCCCGCTCCGACCGAGCCAAGTGCAAAATCGTGAGAAATCGCATCGAGTGCGGAGCGGCCGAGATCGCGGTAAGGCGCTGCCTGTCCCCAGCTTTTGTCGCCGCCATTCAGAAGATCGAACAGGATGGCGGTCGGAACGATCGGAACCCTTACCGGGCCGACTTCGAAACCGTATCCCAGCTCCGCTAACCGGCCCTGAACACCCGCCCCGGCGTCCAGGCCGAATGCGGATCCGCCCGCCAGCACGATGGCGTCGATCTTTTCGACCGTCTGTTCCGGCTCGAGCAGAGCGATCTCCCGTGTTCCGGGTGCGCCGCCATGAATTGCGACGGACGCAACGGCCGGTTCATCGGGTACCAGCACCGTTGCTCCCGACTTCAGATCCATATCGGACGCGTTGCCGATCTTGAGACCAGGTACATCTGTGATGAGATTGCGGGGGCCGGGCATGCGGAATTAGTCCAAACCAAAAACGGAACAGCAGTTTGATCCGGCCAGGATCAGGTGTCGAGGCTTTTGTAGCCTCTGCGGACGTAAATCAGCGATTTGCCCGGGTCGGTCATGCGCAGGTCGACGACGGTTCCGACGATGATCGAGTGTGTCCCCATTTCAGAGACCGAGTAAATCTCGCAATCGACACTCAGGCGGGCACTGTCGAGGGCCGGGCAGCCGGTTGCCAGCCGTGTCCAATCGGCTCTGGAGAAACGCTCGGACATTTCGAGGTTGTCGCGTCCGGCAAAGCTGTCGGAAATGCCCTCGTGATCGTCGCTCAGGGTGTTCAGGCAAAAACATCTGTTTTGCAGCACGGCGCTGTGAACGCGGGTCTGGCGGTTCAGGCAGATCAGGATGCTGGGAGGATCGTCGCTGACGGAGCAGGCGGCCGAAACCGTCGCTCCCTGTTGGCCACCGGGGCCGTCGGTGGTGACCACATGAACGGCCGCCGCGATCCGGCTCATGGCCTCGCGGAAGCTTTGCGTGTCGAGCGGCAGCCGGCCTTGCTCGGATACGGGAATAGTCATGAATATCGGCTCCTGGGCCGGCCTGGGCGGAATCGGTTATGGTGTTGTCTTTGCGTCCGAGTTTAGCCTTATGGCACTGGCATGCCTAGGAAAAATAGAGCGAAACGCTGTCGCGAAAAGATGCGACCCGAAACGCGATCGCTTTATCCGGATTGAGATTTTTCGCCGTCGGCGCTAGGGATGAACGACAGTTTCCCACTTGCTGGAGAACCGCATGACACAGCGCCGATTGACACTTCTTGCCGCTTTTGTTGCCGCCGGCCTGGCGGGTGGTCAGGCGCGCGCCGAAATACCGATTGCGGTGGCCGGGCCGATGGAGGGCCAGTTCCGCGATCTGGGCGCACAGATGCGAGCGGGTGCGGAGCAGGCCGTGGCCGATATCAACGCGGCGGGCGGCGTCAACGGCGACCGTCTTGTGCTGGAAGTGGCGGATGACGGCTGCGACGCCGAAACGGCGGTGGCCGTGGCCAACCAGCTTATCGGAAAGGGCGTCGTGTTCGTCGCCGGGCATTTCTGCTTCAACGCCTCGATACCGGCGAGCGAAGTCTATGCTGGCGCCGGTATTGTCCAGATTTCTCCGGCGACCACCTTGCCGAAGTTCACCGACGAACGTCCCGGCGAGGGCGTGTTTCGTCTGGCGCCGAGAGACGATCAGCAGGCAGAGGTCGCGGGCCAGTTTCTCGCCGACGCATTTTCGGGTGAACGCATCGCGCTGCTGCACGACAAGACCGCCTATGGCAAAGGTCTGACCGACGCGGTCAAGGCGGTCATGAACGGACTTGGCAAATCGGAGGATATTTCAATCGGATACGATGCGGGCGAGGATGACTACCGCTACCTCGTTTCGCAACTCGGCCTTGAGAATGTCGGCGTGGTGTTTCTGGGCGGCTACCATCCCGAAGCTGGGCTGATCAGGCTCGAGATGGCCCGGCAGGGGCTGGATGCGGTGCTGGTGTCGGGCGATGCACTGATGACCGATGAGTTTCTGGCCGTGGCAGGCGAGGCGGGCGACGGCACGCTGCTTACCTATCCGATCAACCCGCGTGACATAGAGCAAAGCGCCGCGGTGATCCGTACACTGGAAGAGGCGGGGAAATCCGCCGACCGTTATTCACTGGCAACCTATGCCGCCATTCAGGCCTGGGCGCAGGCAGCGAATGCGGCGGGGAATACAGAGCTCCAGGCGGTCGCCGACGCGCTTTCAACGCGGACATTCGAAACCGTTCTGGGCTCCGTCGAGTTCGATGAAAAGGGGGACGGAAGCCGGCCGGGATATGTCATTTACGAGTGGCGTGAAGGAGCTCCGAAACTGCGTTGAGACCAGCTTGGCAGGATCGGCCGACAAGAACGAAGGGGACGCAACCCGGTGAGGGTGTCGTCCCCTTTCGTTTCTGTCCCGATCGATCAGGTCCGGCGGCCGGTTCCGCTGATCTTGATGTTCACCTTGTCGGCATAGATCGGCAGACCGGCTTCCATGCCATAAAAGCTGCGGAAGAAACCGCCCGAAACCGTGAATCCAACGCGCCCGTTGCCCTTGTTGTCCATTATCTGAACGTCGAGCTTGGTGCGTTTGGTCTTGCCGCGCAGCGACAGAACGCCTTCGACTTCGGCGGTATACTTGCCCGTTATCCGGATGCGTGTGCTCTGGAATTTGGCGACCGGATACTTGGCGACGTTGAACATGGCGGAGCTTTTCAGGAAACCTGTCACCTTGTCGTTGTTGGTCGTTACACTGGACAGGTCGATGGTCACATTGACCTTGCTTTTTTCCGGCCGGTTCTGATCCAGAACCATCTTGCCGGTGACCTTGCCGAACTCACCCTGCACCGGGCGTCCGCCCAGAACCCGAACGGAAAACCCGGTGTCGATGTTCGCGGGCGACAGCGTGTAGGTTCCGGAAATGGAGCCGGCGGCGGCCGGAAGCGACAGCCCAGTCAGCAAGGCTAGGGATACAATGATTGATTTCAGTGTTTGCAGACCGTTTGCGGCTCGGTGGCGCCGGGAACGAATGTGATGCATTGGACAGTACCTTCCTTGAATTTCGGATCTCGTCTGGTTTTCGAATGGAGACACCGCGGGGCCGGATGCGGCCTTGCACTGTCCCTGTTCGTTCCAAATGCCGTTTCCGGGCGGTTCTTCATAGTGACGGACGGCACACCCTACGCATCTGAAGTCTTCATTCTACGCTTTGCATCCGGTGCGGTTTCACCGATGCCGCAGGTTTGAGCACAGCGTGATGCGCAGATCTTTGAATTAACCTTCAGTTAAGAAAGTAGGGCCGCCCAGCTTCTTTCAAGGTGGCAGGAACGCTATTTTCCCTATCGAAAACCAGGGAAGAGTTATGCGTCAGTATTCCTTTGTGCGGATCGGGAGCCTGCTTCTTGCTCTCGCAATAATGTGCAGTTTTAAAGCGCCGGCAGCGGCAGCCGAACTGGTCGGGTTTTCCGATCACCGGTTCCGGCCCGGCACGATCGTCATCAAGAATTCCGAAAAGCGGCTCTACCTGGTTCTGCGCGGCAAGCGGGCGATCCGCTACAAGGTCGCGGTTGGAAAACCGCGCAAGGCCTGGACAGGGCAGGCGCAGATCACGGGAAAATATGTCCGGCCCGACTGGTCGCCGTCGCCGGAAGTGCGCCGGGATTTCCCCCATCTGCCCGACATCATAAGGGGAGGTGCGCCGAACAATCCGATGGGAGCAGCCGCCATGACCCTTTCCAACGGCAATTATGCCATCCACGGCACCAACAGACCCGGTTCGATCGGACGCGCCGTGTCCTATGGGTGCATCCGCATGGCGAATGTGGACATTGAGGACCTGTTTCAAAGGGTTGGTGTCAGGACGCCTGTGGTTGCGCTGCCCTAGGTGATGGACCCATAAATGAGGCCGTAATGGTTTGAGGCGGCTTGCTTCTCGTCAAGGCGCGGAAGCGCAGGAAATGTCCCTCATTTTCAAGCCTTTCGCAACGCGGAGGAGGAGCAAGCCGGTCAAATCCGAAGGACATGGAAATGGCGTCACCCCGTGGCGTCAG
>JBCDEN010000625.1:0-2991 GCA_039179715.1 Pseudomonadota bacterium | reverse complement strand
CTCAAACGTCACGATGTTGACATGCATGTCGTGACGAAGATCGGCGGGCTCCACAAAGCGGGTCGTTGCCCACTTTCCCTCCGTTCCGGGCATGGCGATCGGGGCGTGGTCGTTTTCATGGGTGACGAAGAACTGGGGCGCGGCGAGGCCGTCAACAGCCTCGTATGCTTTGCGAATCCAGTGAAATGAGACGTTCGCGGAACTGCCGTTCCTGAACGTCCAGTCGGTTGCCGGGGGCAGGTAAACGTAGCTTCCCGGGCGCAACGCGAATGTCTGGCCGTTCACGGTCAGGCTTGCCTCACCTTCCACGACAAACAGAACACTCTCCGCACCGCTGTCGGTGTCCGGTCTTTCCGATCCTCCGCCCGGAGCGACTTCCATGATGTACTGGGAGAATGTTTCGGCGAAGCCGGACAAGGGCCGGGACAGGACCCAGAGCCTGGTGTCGTCCCAGAACGGCAGGTAACTGGTCACGATATCGCGCATCGTTCCGCGGGGAATGACCGCATAGGCATCGGTGAAAACGGCACGATCGGTCAGGAGGGTTTCCTGTCCGGGGTGACCGCCTTTCGGAACGTAAAGTGTTTCTGACACGGCTTGAGTCCCCTTGATTGATCCTTTCAGACTATGCCGCCCCTGTAGCGCGAGCGCCAGACGGCAAGCGCCATGAATTGCTGATTGAATTTCAAGAAAATGATCGTGCGCGCCGGCGACCTTCACAGCAACGCATTCAGGGCAGGGTCAGCTGCTTTTCTTGACCATCGCCGTGCGCATCGTGGACATTTCGGCGCTGAGGAAATCGCAGAAGTCCTTCGCAACGATGGAAATCGGCCTGTGCGTCGGCGTGAGGATGGAGAGGCTGTTCTGGATACGCGGGCGGAACGGCCGGAACACGATCATCGGCGGGCCCAGACCCATCCGCCCGTCTTCCTGCGCCTTGTAGGCGGTGAGCATGTCGCAGATGAGCGCACAAAGACCTGTTTCGACGAAACGCAGACCGGGCGTGGCCGTCTGCAGTTCAAAGCGCTGGTTGAAGCGCACACCGGCATCCCGGAACCTTGCGAGTGTCTGCTTGTGGCTCCTGTGTTCGGAATGAAGCAGCGCCAGCGGGTATCCGTCGAGTTCTTCCGGCGTGATCACTTCCTTTGCCGCAAGCGGGTCCGTCGCCGGAACGGCGCACATGCATTCAAGGTCGAAATCGACCTGATCGAAGGAATTACGGGCCCGGGGCGTTTCGGAAAACCCGATGTCGAATTGCTGCGCGGCAATCAGTTCCTCGATTTCAGAGGACGACCGGCTTGCCAGAGCGACCTTCACGCTGGGCTTGTCGGCAACGAATTTTGACAAGCTGTTGGGGAGAAAGTCGGCCACGGCCTCGGGTATGCCGGCAATGCGCAGTTGGCCATGTTCCTTGTTGGCAAGGCCGCGAAGTGTTCTCTTGGAGGTCTCGAGCCGTTTCAGAATGGCTTCGGCTTCCTCGAGAAAGAACTCCGCTTCCGGGGTCGGCACCAGACGGCCCTGCTCGCGCATGAAAAGCTTGAGTTCCAGTTCGGTCTCAAGGCCGGCAATTGTCGAGCTGACAGCGGGTTGCGTCCGGCCAAGGGTGCGGGCAGCTTCCGAAATGGAACCACTCCGCATGACCTCTCGAAAGGTCGCCAGTTGCCGGATCGACAAGTTCATTGATACTCGAAAAACGCCCCTTATGGTTTAGCTGAATAGTGTGTCGCGTAAGGCGGGAAGGTCAACTGCCGCTGCCGGGCACTTGCCAATTTGACATGTATAACCCTGTTTGTTCAGGAGGATTTTCCTGAAAAACTCTGTTTTTGCATCGCTTCCACTTTTGAGTGTTTTCAGGTTGTTGGTGCTGGGAAAGCCTTGTCTTGCAGGCAACAGTGGACCGGACGTAACGTTAGTTTTTGCTGATCCAGAGCCTTGAGAGATCGAAGGCATCGACGTCCTGCAGCAGCTCGACAAAGCCTCTTGCCGCATGATCGAGGGCGCGCCGTCCCTTTTCGGCCGATGCCGCGCGCGCGTTACCGAGTGCTCCGAGCGGATTGAGGTCCTGCGCCTTCCAGCCATATTGCGCCTTGCCGTGCCCGCGAAGGTGCTTGAATTCCTTCAGGTAGGACTGTTGTTCCGACGCGAAGTCCTGTGCGTTTTCCATGCGCACGAGATCCGGATGCAGATGCAGCATCAGCGAGGTTTCGATGTCGCCGCCGTGGATGCCGTATGAGAACTCCGCCTCCGGAAAGAGGCCCTCGGGCTGGCCGAAGCGCAGCCAGTTGGTCGCGGTGACGAACATGTCGTGCTTCACCCGCAACTCACGGCAGACAATGTCCATGATCGGCACGTTGCCGCCGTGCGAGTTGATCAGAACCAGTTTGCGCACGCCCGCCCGCGCAACGCTCTCGCCGATTTCCAACCAGCACTTCGTCGCCGTTTCCCAGGAGAGGGTCAGCGTACCGGGCGATGAGATGTGCTCATCCGATTTGCCGATGGTCTGGAGCGGCAGGAACGTGGCCGGCAGATCTTCCGGCAGGAGTTCAAGGACGCGCCGGATCTGCCCTGCCGCAATTGCCGTGTCGGTGACGAGCGGCAAGTGCGGTCCATGCTGTTCAATCGCGGCGATGGGCAGGACCGCGATCCAGGACGCACAAGAAGGGGATTTGAAATCCAGCGTTGTCATGTCTTGCCAGTGGCGCCGGGGCTGCATTTGGATGTCCTGCCTGTAAATTGCCTGACGTCTCATTTGCACAGCCCGCTCTGACAGGCAAGAGGCGCGCAAACAAGGACAACACCCGGTTAAGCGCTCACGAACAAATGATCGATGCGCCTTAACCCCCGTTTAGAATTTGCTGACTCCTGTTTGCGATGATAGCGGCCATGATCGGCGCCCTGTTGTCCAACACGCCGGCGAGCCTCTTGAGAGGCAATGGTGTCGCAGGCGAACTTGAGCCTGGTCTGGGAACAGGTGTTTCCGGCCGGGAGCGG
>JBCDEN010000366.1:0-4905 GCA_039179715.1 Pseudomonadota bacterium | reverse complement strand
GCCGTCGACGAGTACAGCGGTATTTTCATGAATCGCCTCCCCATCGAATACCCGCCTTGCGGTATAGGCCGCCTTGTCCGTCATACTGTTTGCGTCACCTTCTTCAGGTGCCGGGGAACGTCGGGATTGAAACCCCGGTGACGGGCAAACCATTCTATGAAGGCGTAGAATGACACAATCCGTGTGACCGCATCTGTCAGGGGATGCTCCGCAGCTTCGAATGCGAGGCGGCTTGCGCGCTCGACCTTGTCGGTCGTTGCAAAGACGATCCCGCCTTGTGCCGCCATTCGATCCGCTGTCTGTGCAAGCCCCGCCTCCGCCGCATCCCGCACTCCGAGCACAAGCACCGGATAGCCGTCCTCGACAATCGAAACCGGACCGTGCAGAACTTCCGCCGACGAATAGGCTTCCGCATGTATCTGGCAGGTTTCCTTGAATTTCAATGCTGCTTCATTGGCGACCGCAAGGCCCGGACCGCGTCCGACAACATAAAGCGAGCCCCGCTTTTCTATTGGGTCAGCCAGGACGGACCAATCGGTTTCGATTGCCTTTTCCAGATGCGACGGCATTGCTTCAAGCGCCTGGGCAAGCTCGGCATCGTTGCCGATCTCGGCCAGCAGCATGAGCCCGGCGATCACTGAATTGACATAGGTCTTGGTGGCGGCAACGCTTTGCTCAACCCCTGCACAAATGTCGATAGTCGCCGTGGAGAGCTGTGCCAGCGGGCTGCCTGCCGTGTTGGTGAGACCAATCGCAGGCGCGCCCTGTTTCAATGCAGTCTCGACCACGGACAAGATGTCGGGGCTGGCACCCGATTGCGAGATCGCTATCACCAGGGCCTTAGCCAGTTGAACCCGTCCGCCATAAACGGAGGAAACCGACGGTCCGAGTGAAGCCATTGCAAGGCCAAGATAGATTTCCGAGGCATATTTCAAGAACATGGCCGCGTGATCCGACGATCCACGCGCGACGCTGGCAAGGAAAACTGGAGAACCGGCTGCGCCGGCGATCTCGCGAATGTCCGGCCGCGCTTCAGCCAGCAACCGGCGCACCGCATCCGGAATTTCCTCGATTTCCCGGCGCATATGCGTCGGTGTGTTCACAGACAGGCTGTCGGACATTGAAACTAGTCTTCCGTTATTTGCAGCTCTGCGATGAAGTCATACGCATCGCCACGGTAAACCGACCGCGTGAATTCAACGACGTGGCCGGACGCGTGATAGGAAACGCGTTCGATCTTGAGGCCCGCGGAGCCGATCGGAACGCCGAGAATATCGGCATCGGCCTTTTCAAGGCTTCTTGCGGAGATGCGCTGAATGGCGCGGACCGGCTGCATCCCGGACACGCGCAGCACCGCGTAAAGTGACGTCGAAACCTGTTCCGGGTTGGGCAGCACCTTCTCCGAAAGCGATGCCCTTTCGATCGCCATCGGGGTGCCGTCCGCCTTGCGCAGACGTTCGACACGCGCCACCCGCTCACCCGAGCTCAGTCCGAGCGTGAACATTTCTTCAGGCGATGCGGGAAACAGCCCCCGCTTCAGCCACTCACTGCTGGCATCCATTCCCCGGCGCGCCATGTCCTCACTGAACGATGTCAGGCTGGACAGGCGCTGCTCGACCTTCTGCACCTTCGGCGCGACAAAGGAACCGCTGCCCCTTTTCTGGACCACAACCTGATCTTCGACCAGACCGGCAACCGCCTTGCGGACCGTCACCCTGGAAAGCTCGGTTATTGCCGCGATATCCCTTTCCGAAGGCAAAGGCTCGTTTTCCTTCAGAACGCCTTCGTCGATTGCCTGCAGGATGCGCCTGCGCAGCAGCAGGTACCTCGGCCCGCTTGAGGCAGCAAGCCAGTCACCTTTTTCCAGCATGGAAACGAAGTCTGTCATTGCGCTCGGCGCCCTGGCTAAAATAATACCTTTCAGATACCAATTTAAACTCTATCGAAACCTAAAATCAAGTGCTAAAAGAAATTCACCCAGCCAGAAGGCGCCGTCGGCACCTGTTGCCGCCCCAATAGCAGACAGGCTTTTCAGGGGGTGCCTGTGCGCAAAACCGCCAGTGTTCGAGTTCCACGAAAATGACCCTGCCGACTACCGAAGACCGAGATCCGCAATCCATTGGCCTGTCGGCAAAATCGGATGAGGAGGTACTTGCGGTTATCCTCCAGCGGCAGATCTTGGCGCTTGAGGCGACCCGTGATGCGATACCGCAGATAACCAGAGCGGCTGCCTCGCTCCATTCGGCAGCTGCCTCTGGCGGAAAGATAGGATATGCGGGTGCAGGCAGCGCCGGGCTGACGGCCTTGGCAGATTGCCTCGAATTACCGGGCACCTTCGGATTTCCTGCCGATCGCATGTGTATTCTTTATGCCGGCGGGGCCGAAAATCTCATGAATCTGGCCGGAGTGTATGAAGATGACGCTCAGGCAGGCCGCAAGGACTTCGAGGACTCCGGTCTCGGCACCGGAGATATTCTGATTGCCGTCTCGGCGAGCGGCAAGACACCCTATACGCTCAGCGCCGTTGCAGCGGCGAACGGCGCGGGCACTGTAACGATCGGCATTGCCAACAACGCTGATGCACCGCTCATGCGTGAAGCCACGCATGCGATTTTGCTGCAGACGCCCCCAGAGGTCATAGCCGGATCGACGCGGCTTGGTGCTGCCAGCGCCCAAAAAGCGGCGCTGAACATGATGTCGACACTTGTTGCCCTTCGCCTGGGACATGCTGTCAGGGGCCACATGGTCAACCTCGTGGCCGACAATGAAAAACTGCGGCAGCGCGCGCAACGGATCCTGCAGGACCTGACCAACTGCACGCCGGACGATGCGGCAAATGCGCTGCAAAACGCGGAGGGGCGCGTGAAAACAGCCGCGCTGATGCTGCTGAAAGGCCTGGATGTCGATACCGCCGAACGCACCCTTGCGCTCCACGACGGGAACCTGCGTCCATTTCTCTGACAGGTTGAAGCCTTGCGGGACTTGTTGAGGGGCCGTGAGATTTTGATTTACTGCACGCCAAATTGGTTGCATATTGGTATTTAATTTGGCTCGCAATTGTCGCGCATGAGGAGCGGTGAACTGGCAATGATATCCTGCTACGACATTGGAGGATCATTTATCCGGTCCGGAGCGTTGCTGGACGCAGGCACAGTTGCGGAATGCGAGCGCGTGAAGACCCCCGGCGGCGACTGGGACGCATTTGTGCTGGCTGTCAGAAATGCCGCTGCTCCGGCAACGTCGCGGATCGCGATCTCGCTGGCCGGTGCGTATGATGAGCGAACGGGCATCGCCGATGTCGCCAATATTCCCTGCCTGCATGGCCGCAAGGTTCAAACGGAACTCAGCGCTGCGCTGAACCTACCGGTTGCGATAATCAACGATGCCAACGCGTTTGCGCTCGCAGAGGCCGTTGACGGCACAGGTCGCGGCAAACCTGTCGTTTTCGGGATCATCCTGGGCTCCGGCGTCGGCGGTGGCCTTGTGATCAATGGCGAACTGGTCACCGGCTTTGGCGGCATCGCCGGCGAGTGGGGTCACGGACCGATCATTGATCCCACGGCCGGCGGGTCATTGAGCGGGATCGACCGTTACACATGCGGCTGCGGGCTGGTCGGCTGCGTCGATGCCGTCGGCTCGGCACGCGGCCTGGAGCGCATCCATGCCAGTTTGCACGGCTCCACGAGCACCAGCCGGGAGATAACGCGCGCCTGGCACATGGGCGCTGAAGATGCGAACCGGACCGTCGACGCGTTCACCACGCTTCTGGCGCGCGCGCTGTCGGTCCTCGTCAATACTCTCGGGCCGGATGTCATACCGGTCAGCGGCGGCCTGTCGAACGATGAAACGCTTCTTGACGTGATTGACAGGAAAACCCGCGATCTCGTTCTGGCGCGATACACCGAGCCGCTGATTGTCCGCGGCACGTATGCCGCAAATGGCGGTTTGCACGGCGCGGGCATCTTCGCCCGCAAGGCCTTCGGGAGCAGCCGGTGATGACAGGGACGAAGCTCGAGGTTTGCGTCGACACGATCGAAGGCGCCTGGATTGCCGCGGAAGGCGGTGCGGACCGCATCGAGTTATGCGCAGCGCTTTGCGAAGGCGGCCTGACGCCGTCAGCCGGCATGATGGCGGCCGCGTCGCGGCTTCCGGTTCCGGTCTTTGCCATGATCAGGCCGCGGCCGGGCGACTTCCGCTATTCCGATGCCGAAAAGACGATCATGCTCCGGGACATTCAACTGGCCGCACAACATGGCATGAGCGGCATCGTGACCGGTGCGGTCGATTCCGGCGGAGGGCTGGATCTTGAGTTCCTGTCTCCTGCCCTGCACGAGACCCGGCTGCCAGCTACACTGCATCGGGTCTTTGACACGCTTCAGGACGTTCCACGGGCGATTGCAGACGCAATCGACCTCGGCTTCGAACGCATCCTCACATCCGGCCAGGGACAGAAGGCGGAACAGCATCTGCAGGCACTCGCCGAGATCGTCCGTATCGCCAATGGACGGATTTCCATCATGGCCGGGTCCGGCGTGACGCATATGAATGCGCTGCGCATACTGACCGCAACGGGCATTCGCGAACTGCACGCGTCTTGCACTGTGCATGACCGCACGGGGCCGGCGAACCGGCCCGAAATCCGCCTGGGTTTCATTGCGCATGACGGCATCAAACAGACCAGTGCGGAACAAGTCCAGCTCTTGAAGTCAGCCATCGACAGATATGACGAAAATCTGGCGTGAAACGTTTTGCGCAAGAGGCCTCGCGTTCGTGTCCCAAGTCTACCGGATAAGTCAGCAGACCTGACGTAAATCTTCGAAATTTACGTTAAGGAACGATTCACGATTGCCGAAAATTTTAAACAAAGATACGATCAAATTGTTTTCAGACGTACCAATTGCCAAT
>JBCDEN010000716.1:0-2435 GCA_039179715.1 Pseudomonadota bacterium | reverse complement strand
GGGTGTCATGCCTTTCGCGCTGTCGCTGTCCTCAAAGCCCGTGTCCTGGTAACCCTTCTTCAAAGGGATCGCGAGAAGACAGCCGTTCGTCTTGAAGGACCAGGCATGGTAGGGACACCGGAAGAACTTGCCGGTATTGCCTTCCCGGTCGATGGCGATCTTGGTGCCCTTGTGCGGGCAGCGGTTGAACAGGACATGGATCTCGCCATCCGAATGGCGCACCTGAATGACCGGCTGATCGCCGATCTGGGTGGTGAAGTAGTCGCCTTTTTTGGGGGTCTGGCTTTCGTGACCGACAAACACCCAGGTGTTGGCGAAAAGATGCGCCATTTCCAGCCGGTAGATCTCGGGGCTGGTGTAAACGTCCCGGTGCACCTGCGGTCCGGTGAAAAGGGCGGTTATCTCGCTGGCTGTCCGCATGCTGGCTCCTCCTCCGGTCTGCGACCCTGAAAATTGCGGCACCTACAGATCGAGCACCAGGCGGGCCGACTTCGCCCGGCTGACACAAATCTGCATGACCTTGCCGGTTGCCCTTTCGGCATCCGACAGCACGACATCGCGGTGATCGGGCACACCGCTGATCACGTCCGTCTGGCAAATGCCGCAATCGCCGCGCTGGCAGTCGTACATGACGTCCACGCCGGCTTGTTCGAGCGCTTCCACGATTGTCTGGTTCTCACCCACCCATACGACCTGACCCGTATCGTGCACTTCCACTTCAAAGCACGTGTCACCGGCCTGAGATTCGGGAGAAGCGAAAAGTTCGACATGGATCGAGCCGTCCGGAAACCCCGCCTCCGATGCCGCGCTGCGCGCCACGTCGATCATGCCCTTGGGACCGCAGATATAGAGGTCCGTGCCGTCCGGTTGAGTATGCATCAGCGCAGAAAGATCTATTGGCTCCGCGTCGTCAAAATAGAGGCTGGCGGCATCGCCGAACGCTGCCTTCAAACGGTCGGCAAAGGCCATTGAGGATTCGTTGCGGGCCGTATAGTGCACTTCAAAACGCCGGCCGGTTGCTTGAAGGCGGGTTGCCATGGAAATCATTGGCGTGATGCCGATGCCACCAGCAAGCAGAAGCGAGACACCTGAATTTTCAGCAAGCGGAAAGTCGTTTTTGAGGCTGTTCGCGATCACGGTCTGACCGGCTACGAGGTTGTGCATGGCCTTCGACCCACCCTGCCCCTTGTCTTCCCGCTGTACAGCGACGTCGAACGTGCCGGCCTGCTGCGGCCAGGCGATCAGGGAATAGGCACGCGTGCCGGCGGGTCCGAGATCAAATTCGACATGTGCACCGGGTTCGTAGCCGGGCAGCTCCGATCCATCCGCGGCGGCAAAGCTGAAAACGGAGATCCGATCCGTTTCCTTCTCCACATTCTCAAGAACCAGTTTCACCGGCGTCTCCTCTCGCCCATAAATATGAAATTTCATATAATTTGAGTCAAGCCTCTTTTTTTCCGGAATGTTCCGGGCTAAACGAAAACAGTTTCGCAGATAAATCAACGCGGCAGACACATCCTCATCCTGAGGAGGACCGGCAAGGCCCGTCTCGAAGGATGGACCACAAATGCCGAATGTTTGACCGATCCTTCGAGACGCTGCTGACGCAGCTCCTCAGGATGAGGGAGGTGGTCAAAGCCCGGCAAGCTGGACCAGCAAACTGATGCGACTCTTGAAGATTGCCGGCCGGCATAACAGCCTTGGAATACATGCACTCACGTCGGGGACAATCATTGGCACAGGCACCGGGAAAATTCGTTTCTTCTTACCTGCTCTATCTGCTGGCAGCTTCGAGCGAGGCGGCCAGCCATCAATTCCATGCACGGGTGCGAGAGATGGGCCTGCGTGTGCCGGAATGGCGTGTTCTCGCCTGCCTTTTCGACCAGGACGGATTGATGATCACGCAGCTGGCGCGCTATTCGCTGATGGAACAGTCACGCATGACGCGCATCGTGGATCAGATGGAAAAGCGCGGGCTGGTCGCGAGAAAAAGCGACGAGGGCGACGGACGGCGGGTGCGTGTCTACCTGACCGCCGACGGTCAGTCATTGAGCGCCGAACTCGTCGAAGAAGCAGAGAATCACGAAACGAAGCTCCTGTCTGCGCTCAGCCCGGCAGATGCGGAACGCATCAAGCCGTCACTGATCCGTCTCCTGGAAGCCCTGGATTCGTCCCTGATATCGAACGAGTGAGCGGCTCGAACGGCGCATGCATCAAGCGTCGACCGTCAGGTCGCCGGACTGTTTCTTGCCCAGGAAGGACCAGATGGAGCGCGTGACACGGTTCGAATGCGCCTTGTGCTGGAACAGCCTTATTTCCAAAGGCACTTCCCAATCCGGCTCGCCGGTCTGAACAAGAATGCCCGCTTTCAAGTCGGGCGCGACAAGGCTTCTCGGCAGCCAGGCCACGCCCATGCCGTCGCGCGCGCGGATGCG
>JBCDEN010000792.1:0-2047 GCA_039179715.1 Pseudomonadota bacterium | reverse complement strand
CTCGGTTTCACGAAGGCTTCAAGATCATGCAGCTTACCGTGCCGTGTGCGATCAGCTTGCCGTCCGCATTCCTGAGATCGCCTTCCGACGTTGCCAGGCGCGAGCCGCGATGGACGATCCGGCCTTCGCAGATGACTTCTCCGCTGGTTGCCTGAAGCGGGCGGACCATGTTCACGTTGAGCGACGTGGTTGTGTAGAACTCGCCCGGTTTCAGCGTGGTGTGGACGGCACAGCTGAGCGCCGTGTCGATCAGCGTAGAAATCCAGCCGCCGTGGACGGTTCCAAGCGGGTTGAGAAACTCTTTAGCCGGCAGTCCGGTGAAGACGGCGCGGCCCTCCTCGAATTCCTTCATTCTTATATTGGAGTGGATCATGATCGGAGGTGCGGGCAGGTCACCCGCCATCATGAGCCTGAAAATGTCGAGCCCGGTCATGTCCGAAAAGGCCGTTTTCGGCAGAGCGCCGATCTCGTGGGTCTTGCCGTTTTCGGTGATCGTGTCCGTGTCGCTCATCGGATGTCCTTCAGTCAGAAGCGTTCAGTTGGTTTGATCCGCGTTTGCAGCGGCCTTGGCATCGTTGTCTTCCAGGATGTGGACGGCCTTGCGCATGGCGGACATGCGGGCGCGAACCGCTTCGGCCCCTTCCGGCCCGAGCATGTCCGTCAACTCCAGTTGGGCGCGCTGCCAGGTCTTGTGGATCGCGACGACCTTTTCTTCACCTGCCGGGGTCAGCACGGGCAGAACGGTGCGTCCCGCCGTCTCGCGCCGTCGGATCAGTCCGGCAGCTTCCAGCGGACGCAGGTTACGCGCCAGCGTCGAGCGGTCGATGCCGAGATAGCGGGCGATCGCCGAGGCGGAGGGAGCAGTGCCGTCGGCGATGACGGCGAGCAGCTGTGCCTGGGTCAGTTCCAGGCCAAGCGTCGCCATGGCGCGGTTGTAATGCCGCGTCAGCAGATTCGCCGTGCGCCGGGCGGCGTGTCCGAAGCAGGTTCTGCCCATTTCGGCAAAGTCGATCGATTTCAGGTCCGAGGCCATTTGTTGTAGATACAACACGCTAAAAGGTGTCACAACCCGAAAGGCCGCGATCCGGTAAGAAAGTACCTGCAAGCAAAGCCGAATTACCGCGCTCTGCGGCCTGAACACCTTGTCCACAGGCGTTCATGATTCTCGTTGCAACGTGCGGAAAAACGCATGGAAATGATGACATTTGACGCTGCTGCTGGCACTCTTGGAAAGACGGTAATCGGAGTGAACGCCAGCGTTCGAAGCGCCTGTTTCGAACGTCTCCCGGATTTTGTTCGTTTCTTTGCAAAATCAGCGTTGACAGGGCAGGTCCGCATCTGCATAACACGCGCCACGGGATTGCTCGCCCCTTTCGGGCGGGTTCTCCGGTAAGCCATCCTGATCGCTTCGGCGTGAAGCAGGACGAGATGGAGGAGTGCCCGAGTGGCTAAAGGGGACGGACTGTAAATCCGTTGGCTATGCCTACGTTGGTTCGAATCCAACCTCCTCCACCATCGTATCTGTTTCTCTCGTTGTGCGGGTGTAGCTCAATGGTAGAGCAGCAGCCTTCCAAGCTGACGACGAGGGTTCGATTCCCTTCACCCGCTCCATCATGGGGCATACCGGAGTGTCCGGAACGGAAGGCTCTTTCGCCCGGAAATCCTGACATAAGTTCTACGGGAAGCAATTCGACGCTCGCGGATCTGTCCAAGGCGCCGGAGGGCGTCCCGCCTCGAGCCTGTATCGACCGAACCGAGTATTGGACAGAGAGCGACGCCGATGGCGAAGGAAAAATTTGAGCGCAACAAGCCGCACGTTAACATTGGCACGATTGGCCACGTTGACCATGGCAAGACGACGCTGACCGCTGCAATTACGATGACGCTGGCCGAGGCTGGCGGCGCAGAAGCAAAAGCCTATGACGAGATTGACGGTGCGCCTGAAGAAAAGGCACGCGGCATCACCATCTCCACGGCGCACGTTGAGTATGAGACGGAAAACCGTCACTACGCACACGTTGACTGCCCGGGCCACGCTGACTACGTG